>JAFQUP010000126.1 GCA_017408405.1 Thermoguttaceae bacterium | reverse complement strand
CCCGACGGCAAACGGTGCCAGAAGTGCACGCTTTCGGCTCGCAAACCAGGAATCTGCCTTCGGTCCTGCCGACTGGAAACCTTCTTCACCGTCATTTTGGAAAGAGTTCTTTAAAGAACGGTCCTCAAGCCAGGATTTTCCGTGGACCAGAAGCGCACGCCGCAGGGTGTTCGGCTCAAGAATGTTCCGCAAAAACGGCTCGACGCGCTCGTGGATCTTGTTTGAGGTCAGCTGCGTCGGCAGAGCAAAATAGATCCCGCTGTGCCGATATTTCGCGAGCAGCTCGTACGCCAGAGCCAGCGCGGCTTCCGTTTTTCCAGCCCCCATCTCCATTTCCAGAACGTACACGCCGCCAGGTCTCACATTTTCCGGAGCCGTCATCGCCTGCTGAAGCACATTCGGCTCAAATTTCGGCACGCCCTCCGCCGCGAACAGTTTTCCGAATCCCAACCCCTCCCGACACGCAAACGGCACGAAACCCGCGTCCCGCACGACTTGAGCAAAATGCTCTTTTTCCGGAACTTCCCCATTCGCCAGCTCCATGCCGGAACTGAGCCAGTCCGCAAGGATCGTCAGTCCCAAAACCAGCGGCTGTTTCGACTCCTCTGACGAAATGTCTTCCAGCGTGATCCCGTGCGGCTCGGCATACTTCCGGATCAAATCGCGAACGAAATCTTCTCGGTGTTTTTCCCATGATTCCCCGCCAAGATCTTCATGCTCCGCAGACATCGTTCCCGGAGAACATTCTTTTCCATGGTGACTGCCCGCGATTTTGGCCAAACGGCGAAGTGCAAGTTTTTCAAGAGTTAAAAGCGAGGGAATGCAGTGGTTCTCCTTTTTCCACGATCCATGGGCAAAAGATCCGGGAATGATCTCCTGAAATTCCGGGTCAAACGCACGATGGATCTTTTCCTGGAAAAGGGGTGAGACTTTCCCCACATCGTGAAGCAGCGGAGCGAGGAGGTCGCGCTTTTCCCAAAGAGAATCGGTCCGAAAATGCGAGAACCAGCCGTCGAGCAATTCCCGCGCGATCTCAAAAGCCGCCGCAGAATGCGCCTCCACCGTGCATCCGGCAACGATTTCGTCCCCATTTCTCGCTGTTTTGGCCAGGCATTTTTCAAGAGAAAGTGTACGGGGGGCTTCCGTTTTGGGGATATTTTTCGGTCGGGGCATTTCGTGTTTCCTTTAGCGTGTGTGGGAAATTTCAGGTATGTTCTGATTGGGATTGCTGAAAAAAGATGGAGGATCTCAGAAGAACCAAAAACAGTTCAGGTAAAAGGTAAACTATTTTAGGCAACCGCGAAAAACTTATTTCCGCTAAAAATCACCCTTAGTAAATAATTGTATCACACGAGGTTCTTTTTGTCAAGGATTCTTGCTGGAGAGTGTCTGTTTTTTTCTGAAAATCTGTTGTCATACTGATATGGGGGGATTGACTTTTGAAGTTCGAAGGAGTATAATTCGTTTATTAAAATTGAAAATTTAGATATTTTTCAAGGAGCGGTTTATGACAGTTCATTCGGCATGTCGGTATTTATTTTTGGCTTTGTTGATCTGTTTTACGGCAGCGAGTGTTTGGGCGTCCGGTCCTATTCGCGTCGCGATCTACCAGGATAAAGGCGTCGCGAAGAAAGCCCCGCCGCTTCTGGCAGAGATCCTCGCAAAAGACCCGGCTTTCGAGACGCAGCTCGTGAATGGTCAGGACATCCGGGACGGGATCCTGGATCAATTTGACCTTTTCCTGCTTCCCGGAGGCTCCGGACTGGGCGAAGCGGCCTCGATGCAGCCGGAAGGTGTGGAAAAAGTCAAAGAATTCGTCCGTTCCGGAAAAGGCTACCTGGGGATCTGCGCCGGCGCGTACTTTCCGATGCAGCAGGGGTTCATGAACGCAAAGACGAAAAGCCCGAAATGGGTGCGCGGTCAGGCGATGCTGGAAGTTGAGCTGACGGAAGCCGGAGTGGAGATATTCGGCGAAGAATTCAAAGAGAAACAGCTAATCCGGTACCACAACGGCCCGATCATCAACATCAACGTGGATCCGAACGGCCCGAAAGTCGAAGTTCTTTCCTGGTTCCGGACAGAAACCTCAAAAGGAGACGCCCCGGTCGGCATCCAGGTCAACTCGCCCGCCATGGTCAAAACGACTTACGGAAAAGGGCACATCATTACGTTCAGTCCGCACCCGGAAAGCAGCGGCAGTGAAACGCTGACCCTTTTCGTTCCGCGTGCGCTGCACTATCTGAAATCCCAACAGTCCAATTAAAACCGTCCGTTAAGGAGTCAAAATGAGATCCAGAATTTTTAGTTTTGCCATTTTTTCATTCATTATCTTCACCGCGGCAGCCTGCCTTCGGGCTTCTGAACCCGTAGCACCTTCTGAATCCTCGGCAGCAATTCAGGAAGCGGCCGCAGAAACACCAGCTTCTGGTAAACTGAAGGTCGCGATCTACAGTCTCAGTATGCAGAAAAAACGGATCGCGCGCATTCTCGAAGAGGACGGTGCATTTGAATGTACTCCGGTTAGCGGTGAAGACATCAAAAACGGCATTCTTGAAGGTTTCGATTTCGTTCTTCTTCCTGGAGGCAGCGGCCGCGGTCAGGCAAGATCAATGCAGCCGGAGGGGGTCGCCAACCTCAAGAAATTTGTTCATGACGGAAACGGCTACCTAGGGATTTGCGCTGGCGCGTACTTTCCGATGCAGCAGGGATTCCTCAACGGAAACACCAAAAGCCCGAAATGGATCCGCGGAGAAGAGCAGCTTGATCTTGAATTAACGGAAGAAGGCCTGGAAGTCTTTGGAGAAGAGTTCCGCGGGATCCAGAAAGTTCGCTATGCTAACGGTCCAGTCTTCGACATCAACATTGACCCGAATATGCCGCAAGTCGAGGTTCTGGCGTGGTTCCGGAGCGAAACAGCGAAAAACGGCACACCGGCCGGTATTCAGGTCAACTCGCCCGCCATGGTCCGAACGACATACGGAAACGGGATGCTCATCACGTTCAGCCCGCATCCTGAAAGCAGCGACACACTGTGTGTTTTCCTTCCGAAAGCCCTTCGTTACATGGCGAAACAGCTTGGGAAAATGCCCGATAATGAAGAGAAAAAATAGATTGCGGCACGGAGAGTTTACGGAGGATGATAAGTCATAAGATTTTAGATGATTTATCATCCTCTTTTTTTTGTATTAAATCCAGCATACTTTTTTTCTGATACAGAATTTAAGCGGGAGATAAGAAAATGGCCAATGTTATCGCGGTGATTTGGGATTTTGACAAGACGCTCGTAGATGGATATATGCAGGATCCGATTTTTGAAGAGTATGGGGTAAACGCGGCTGATTTTTGGCAGGAAGTCGATGGCATGCCGAATTTTTACCAGAATGAGCAGGGGATTCCTCGTGTGAATCGGGATACGATCTATCTGAATCTTTTTATTCGTTACGCGAAGAATGGAAAATTTAAGGGATTGAACAATGCGAAACTTCGAGAATTCGGGAAACGTTTGAAATTTTATCCGGGAGTACCGGAAATCTTCCATAAGACGAAAGAGCTTATCGAGAAAGATCCCAAGTACTCGGAGTATTCAATCAAAGTCGAACATTATGTCGTGAGTACGGGCATGGCGGAGATTATTCGCGGCTCTGAGGTATCTAAATACGTTGAGGATATTTGGGGTTGCGAACTTCTTGAAAGTGAGGAGGAAAATGGCGAAAAGGTTCTCAGCGAGATCGCGTATACGATTGATAATACGACGAAAACCAGAGCGCTTTTTGAGATTAACAAAGGAACTCCAAAATTGGATATTGATGTGAACGCGAGCATTCCGGACGTAATGCGTCGAGTACGTTTTGAGAATATGATCTACGTCGCGGATGGCCCCAGTGATATTCCTGCTTTTTCTTTAATAAATAAAAACGGCGGAGCGACATTCGCGATTTATCCTCGAGGAAATTCCAAGGCACTGGAACAGGTAGAGAAATTGCGTGAAAACGGACGGATTCATATGTACGCGGAAGCGGATTATTCGGAAGGAACGACAGCTTTTATGTGGATTAGCAGTAAAATTCAGCAGTTTGCCAAAACAATTTATGAAAAGGAACGCTCAAAACTGAAAGACTCCGTTTCGAGCGTTCCGAAACACTTGACAGAATAGACTCTGGTAACATTTTATCGATGAACTTTAATCCCAATCACTCCCTGCTGGTAGTTGGCATCGCACGCGTTAAACATAAAGACATCGGCGTTTGGGGAAGTTTGGGAGATAATATCCGAGAAATTAAAGCTGATTTCCCGGATCGTCTCTTTCGAGTTACGGTCCGGTGTCCAGCACCAGAAACGACGTTCGCCGTCAAAACAGCCGATCATTTGGATACCGTCCTCAGCTTTAACGGTCAAAATTCCCTTCTGGTGATCCATCAATACTTTTACTTTTTCTTCATTCCGTTCTGCCGGCGGAGTGTCCTGAAGGAAAGGATTCCAAGTCAGCTGCGGAGCGTTTTTAGGCCCCCAGAGAGCAATTTCGTTATCCCGGAATTCGTACCAGTTTGGATTGTATGCGTGCGGAGCTTCACGAGTCAAAAAAGCCCGATTAAAACGGTCATGGCCGCGCGTCATGATGTCGTGAGCGTCGTTTGAGTGCGGAAGATCTAACGTATGCCCAATTTCGTGAAGAGCGGCTCCCATAGTGGTTGAAGCTACTCCCCAGAAGCAGCTGCGGCCAACGGAGTCATCCTGAAAATTGGCCGAGTCAATGGGGGTGCTGTCCTCAAAAGCCGCGACGACATCATTAAGAGTGTCTGGCCATGTGAAAATATTTGCGCTTCCGAACATTGCCTGCCCGTGAGAACCTCCGAGTGCTGTATGACCGGGAACTTTTCCGGTTTCAGGAATGAATCGGGAATAAGCCGGAATTACGAGATTGCGCGCTTTGTCGAGCGGATATGATTCTTTCAGTTCGTTAAATACTGTGTCAAACCAGGCAATATCTCCCTTTTCTTCCTGGATTTGAGCGTATTCCTGAGCCGTGAGCTTTCCCTTGACGACATGAACGATAACATTTCCATTTTCGTCAAGTTCCAGATTGAATGTTTTCCGACCGTATCCCGCGTCGTTCATGCGTTCCGCCGTGAACGTCTGCATCAGTTTCATGGCAGTGTCCAGCTTGCTCCGGAAATTCTGCGGATCATCTTTTTTCTGGGATTGGAATTCCGTATTGCCGGAAGAATCGGTCTGGTAAATCACGCGTACGAACAGAGGGTTTTTGTTTTGCTGATAGATGATTTTCAACGTTTTTTCTTCGGATCCGCTTTTTAAGAGAAGAGTGTTTTCTCCGGGAACCAGCTCGGCAAGAACCTTAAATCGCCCTTGGAACGCGGAGCCTTTTAATATTCGTGTACTTTTGGAGGATGACGTATTTTCGCACTGAATGTCAACCGCGTTTTTATCTTCAGTTGTCCCGTAGAGCAGGGCGACCGGATAGTCAATGACCGTACCGTCGGAATAGTTCGTAATTTCCATTCCAGAGGTAAAGCTCAGTATTGTCAAAGAAAAAAATATGCTTAAAAATGTCTGATGGATGTTCATAATTATTGAAATTGGATTTAGATGATGATTTATCTGGTAACTGCGTACCAGCGAGGAAAAATTCTGTTGCGTCTGATGGAATAAAAAACGTTCAAAAATCCAATCAGAAAAAACACATTATCTTTTATTTTAACAAAACTTAAGGAATTTGCAAGTACCCTCTCTGATTTTTAATGAGAAATTTCGGTTAAACAGAAAGAGTCGCGACAATCTTGTGATTTCTTCCAAGTATCAGGGACTCAAATTTAATCTTCATCCTGAATCTGGAACGAAAAGCGTCCGTCAGGTGCCGCGTCGCCGTATTTATGGAAGTCCAAAATATCCGGAGTGCCGGCACCTTCCTCATTTTCAGGACGGAACCCGTTGTCGGCCCATTTGAATCGCAGACAGATCGGTTTATCCGGAGAAAGCCCCAATGCGGAACGTTCGATCCGTAATTCCAGCCGGTTTCCCGTAACTCGGCAATCGGCTTCGCCCGCGCGCTCCCAATTCCACCCGCCTGTCGAGCGTTCCAGAACAGTGCGTTTTGTAGCAGCCGGATCTTCCGGAGCGTTGCGGTTCACGATGAATTGGAATCTGTGCCAGGACGGCTGCTGACCGGACTCCTCGCCGACGGAGAGAAAGAGCTGCATCCAGTTTCGGTCCGATTGGGGAGTCAGCGCGTCTGCCGTTTCGACCATGAAGTAAACGTATTTTTCATCACGGGCGATTTTGGCGAGCACGATGTCGTTACGTCCGGAGCGGTCGGTGTAGCGCAATTTGGCAGCCCCCTCGGCATCCCGGTCCGCTGTGTCTCCGCGATAGTCGCGAAAAACCGGTTCGACCGATTCCCACGGATCTTTGACTGCCGCGGTTTCCGGCGTCGTTTCAAAGGGGATCGTGACCGGCTTTCCAAACGTCGGAGCAGGGCGCACGCCTTTGAATTGCCGAACTTTGGCAACGAGCTGATGGTAGTAGTGGTCACGCAGTTCCCCGGCACTCGGCTCAACGTCCCGGCTGTATCGCGGATCGTACTGGTCCGGAAACGCATTCGGAAGACCGCGCCACATGGGAAAACGCATTGCCGTCCACTCGTTCCAGCCCGTGACGAAAACGAAGTCCGGGTCAAGCTGAAACGCCCGGTCCCACTGCTGCTGGAAATTCAGTCCGTACTTGAACGCATCCGGGCGCGGGTCCTTTTCATTTCCCAGCTGCCACGCCCGCCCGAAAACGTCTCGATCGTTCATCGCCGCGACTCCAAAAGTGCCGTCACGTTTGTTTTGGGAATGGTTCTGCGCGACGCTGACGCACGTCATGTCGTACGTTCCGTCCGCACGTTTTCCAAATCCTCTTTGCGGGTAGATCTGAAGCCACGCCCAGTTGTCTGAACGCAGAGGACCTTCCGAATTCCTCGGCTGTCCGAGCCTGAAGGCAAAAAAACGCCGGATCGCTTCCCACTCCTCTTTTTCTGTCCCGGAAGTCATGGCGATCTTCTCATCCGCGACGTCGGAAACCGCGTAGATCAGCGGCTTTCCCTGCCAGTAAAACCAAAGTTCCCGGTACTTTCCATCCCGGTAAATGTCCCGGTAAAGCTGACGCAGGGAAACCGCGTTGTGTTTCTTATCCCAAAAAGGAAGCATGAACGCAACTTTCGGCGTGTTGACTCCGTCTCGACGCGCCTCCGCCCACGTTTCCAGAAGCGTCCAGGTCGAATCCATCCACGTTTGCGAGCCGTTCGTACAGTCAAAAACGACCACGTCGATCTGCGCGTTGGCAAGCATTTGCGCGTGTTTCCTCAGGACCCATTTGTCCGTAGTTCGGTAGTAGCCGAATAGCGGCTCGTCCCAGTAGTGATGCTGGTAGTACTCTCCCCAAGCAGGGTCCTCCGGCCGGTCTTCGATCCCCGGATTTTCACGGATGATCTGCGTATTATTGTAGACCGTGCGTCCCGCGTGTTCTTTCTGATGCCACGTCGAGTAGAAGATCCCCACATGTTTTCCCGGCCGAACAGGACCGGCTGAAGACTGATCCGGCAATACTCTCCCCAGATCATCCACCGCGGCAAAGCAGTCCGGCTGGACGTCGTATTTCACGATGGGATCGTCTCTGAACTCTGCGCTGTCCTGCATTTCAGGCGGATACGGACAGGGAACGGCCGCAAGTTCGTAAGCCTGCCGGGTCCCGTGAAAAGGAAACGGCGATCTGCGAAAACTGGACCACGTAAATCGGATCCCCCTCGGCATTGGCTTGCCGTTGAAGAAACACTGCGCCTGCCCGGGATGATTGCTCTGCGTCCAAACCCCGACCCGCTCGGCAGCCTGATCGAGAACGAACAGATATTCGCCCGGCGGAAACGGCATTTCCGGCGAAACGCTCAATTTTAATCGCGAATTGTCGCGAAAATCCGTGAACTTTTTCCGAAGAAGCGGTTCCCCTGCAAGCGATTTTTCGTAAGAGCCCGTCCACCGAAACAGAGTGAGCCGCAGCGTCCCAATGTGATTGGAGTAACTGGGACAGGAAACCGCAACCTCCGAGAACGGTTCCGCAACGCAAAATCGAGCCGCGGCAGTGTCCTGCGCCTTGATCTCAAGCGGCTGAGACGCGCCTTCCCAACGCTGTGGAAACTCAAATATCTCCGCCTCATAAACCAGTTCGGAAGCCGACACGGAAAAAACGGATGCGTAAACGAAAAGCAGAAGAAAAAAATAACGAAGAATATTCATGACTGTATGCGGAGAATGGATGGATCCATGATACCAATGTGAAATTTACCGCGCCTTGCCGGTGATAACGCACCGCACTGTCACCAGTATAGCAGGTTCTTTTCTTTTTAAAAGGGGGGAATTTTAAAAAAGGGACGAAGCATTTCGCGTCGTCCCCGTGTGTCGAGTCTGTGCGCTTATTTCTTCTTCCGGCAGTAAAGCAAACCAAATGAGCCGAGGAGCAGAAGTACCCACGTCGAGGGTTCCGGGATCGTGTTGGCATCGGCGAGTCTCCCCGTAACGGCGTACATTCCGGCATATTCGCCTTCCGTGAGTTTCCCGTAACTCAAATCCGTGAAAATCTCTGTATCCGCGAACATATTGACGAAATCGAAATCTGGCGTGTAACTTTCACCGCCCGAGATGACGGCAGTGAACTGTTCCCCGGGATTCAGAAGATTGTCTGCCGCCAGTTCAAGGAAGATCTGCCCATCGTCGGCAAATTCGGCATCTTCGAAGAGAAGTATATCGTTCAGCATCAGATCGCTTCCGCCGATCTGCATCACGAGTTTTCCGCCCTCTTCCAGCGTCAGCGTCCCGCCGACCTCCGCCTTGCCAATGAGATCGCCTGGTGAGAATACCGCGTTTTTGACCGTGATGTCGGCTCTACAGTACCGACGAGTTCCAGTCGGCCTGCCGAGATCGTGAGATCTTTCACGTCGAAACCGTTTGCTGTGTTGAGCTTCAGCGTGCCGGCACCAGTTTGGAGAAGAGAGCCATTTCCCGTGATGATTCCATTCCAGGTGATCGACTCTCCTGCTTCCGGAGCAAACGTAACGGCCGCGTTTTCCGCGAGAACAGCGTTAAGTTCTGTGGACCAGCTCGCGCCGCGTGCCGCTAGCGTTCCGCCGGAAAGTTCAAACGTGTACGTTCCCGCCGCGGTAATTCCACCCTCTCCCGGATTCACCGTTCCGCCGGAAATGGCGAGCGTGCCGTTCGCGGGGATGACGATACTCTTTGCGTTGAGCGTTCCGCCGGAAACCGATGTTGAGATGGCAAGCTGCTCGCTGATGTTAGCGGCGCCATCCCCTGAGATCTGGAACAGTGCGCTGGCCGGAGTCTGGGCACCATAACGGATAGACGTGGTATTGAGCGTTCCGCCGGAAAGATTGTAGAGGCCGCTCCCCCGATTCGCGTTAGCGGAAACGGCAGCTGCCAAGCCGTAGGTGATCCCGGCATTCGCGTTCAGCGTTCCGCCAGTCTGGTTTATCGTGGAGTTGGAATTGGCATGATACCCCGCGGCAAATACAATGTTGCTTCCGGCAGTGAAGACGCCGTCTCCGGAGAGGTTAATGACGGCATTGCCGCGTGTACCCAATATGAAACCGTTTCCGCCCGATGTGGCTGTAAATGTGCCTCCGGAAATATTGATCTCTGCCGATCCAGTCGATTGATCGGCCATGTAGATAGAATTGACTGTTTCGAGCGTGACCGTTCCGCCATACTGATTGATGACCCCGGAACCGTTCGTTCCAATGTAGATATGTTTGGTCTGTCTGGTGATGTTTCCATCGCTGTCTTTTTCGTGAACCGCGGTCAATGAGGCATTGTCGTGGATATTCAGGACACTGACTCCAGCTTTCGCGCCGATATAGGATATCGAGCCGGACGAATTTCCTGTGATCTTCACGGCCGCATTGTTTTTGAGCGTCATTGTGCCGGATCCGCTTTCCGTGGAACCGATCGACAGGACCGCGGTTTCCAGATACGCGTTGTCCGTCATGGTCATCGTCCCTTTTTGAGCCTGACGTTCACCGACGTACACACCGCCGGTATGACAGTACATTTTTCCGTTGCCCGAGATGTTTACCTCTGACGTTCCGCCCCAGTTTGAAATGCGTATATTGCTGTTCGATTCGAAAACGCCTTCATTGGAAATATTCAGGATCCCGGAACCATGATTCCCGACCTGGCAGGAGTTCACAGATAATTTTCCGCTCGAAATATTGACGGTCCCCGTTCCCTTATTGGAAGTGCTCTGCTTGTTTTCGCCGCCGATGATAAGCGCCGAGGAAGAAGTGACCGATCCTCCGTTGAGGTGGATGGAACCTTCCGCGCCATCACGATAACCAACGAATATCTCGTTCGACGCCGTCAAGGAGGCACCCGCATTGATTGTCAGAACGGCTTTGGAATCCAGACCGATGTACGTAACGCCGCTGGAGAGTGCGCCTCCGCTGTTGAGCGTCAGAGATGAATCCGCAGATTCCGCGCCGCTGCCCATGTACATTTTCTCGATGGCCAGGGGGTTATCGAGAATCATCCCTTCTGCTTCATTTCCTGTGGGGGCAATGTAAAGGACATTGCCTGCCGGTGCGGTATCGTTGGACCAGTTTTGGGAGTTGGAGAAAACTTTATCTCCGGCATTCCCCGTCCAGGTGAGGTCAGCTGCGTCGAGAGATGCACTGAAAAGCAGAATGGCGGGGAGACTCGCATAGAACAGCGTCCGGCTGCGTGGCCAAATACAGCGGGCAGACAAGCCGAATGATTTTTGATGGTAAGTATTCATCTTGTATCTCACAGTAAAACGCAAAAAACAGGAACGACGCATTTCGCGTCGTCCCTGTGTGTCGAGTCTGTAGGCTTATTTCTTCTTCCGGCAGTAAAGCAGCCCAAATGAGCCGAGGAGCAGAAGTGCCCACGTCGAGGGTTCCGGAACAGAATCTGCCGCGCCGGCGAGTAGCTGAAGCGTGTTGCCGACGACCGCGAGATGCCAGTTTTCAGCACTTTCTTCCGACAGAAGGCCAGACCAGAACTCCGCGTTCAAGAGTTCGCCAAGTCCGCCTTCCGCCTCGATCAGCGTGTAGGTTTTGGATGGATCCGCATCAGTGAAAAGCAGCTCGAGGATCGCGTCATCCGCAATGTCCAGTGTACTGCCGTTTCCAAGGACCAGCAGATCCGAGGTCTCTTCTCCAATTTCAAACACGAGCCGCGCACCGTCGGCTGCCGAGAACGCACCGTTGACCGTCAGCGTCCCGATCCCGTCGCCCGGCGAGAAGAGCGCACCGTCCGCAATGGCGAGATCACTGGTCAGCGTCCCGCTGAAATCAAGACGGCCTTCGGCAGCCTGGATCGGCGTCTGGTGCGTGTTTTCACCCGAAATGACCATCGTGCCGGCTCCTTTTTTCACGAGCGGTTTCGTGGACTCATTGGTCCGCAGGAGCGATTTTTCAACGACCAGTTTCGCATTTTCTTCGACCGTAACGTTGAAGTCCGTCGTGTTGCGCAGGTTCAGCGGAGCACGAACATAAGAGACCGTCGGGGCGTCTGCCGTCGCGTTTTCGTCTCCCAGAACGTTAAAGACCGTTCCGTCTTTGTAAATACCAAGCGAGTGATACACATCGCTGCCGTTCGAAAGGATCACGCCGCCTTTCAGGTTAACGGTCTTATTCTGGAACGTTTCGTTATATCCATCGAGGAAAAGCGTACCGCCGAAGAGATTAAACGTCCCCGCTCCGTTGCCGTATCCGATGGAATCCTGCGCCTTACAGACCAGCGTCGCGCCCTCGTTGACCGTCACAGCACTGGCAAAACGGTTTCCGTCACCGAGCTTATTGGACAAAACGACTTCACCTTCCTGAATGACCATTCCGCCAGCGAAAGTGTGCGCCGTTGAAAGTACGAGCGTACCGGCACCGAGCTTGGTGACGGCGGCATTCCCGCTGTTTGTGGAGATCGCGCCGGTCAGGTTCAATTGGGAGTTGGCGTCCGTGGTAATATCGAACGAACCGTCCGTGCGAAGCCGTGTTGCGGCCGAGATCGTGGAAACGGTCGGAGCCTCTGCCGTCGCACCGTCAAGAGCGTGCGAGAAGTACTTCACGCCGGTGTTCAAAATATCGTAAGTCCCGTTACCGGAAGCCGCTGCCGTACCACCGTACAGATGGATCTCAGTATTGTTGAGCGTTTCATTTCCGACCGTGCTGTCCATCAGGCCGTAAATATGCAGTTTGGTATTTACGTCACTGTATCCAAGCGAATCGTGTGTAGCGCAGATCAGGCTCGCGCCTTCCGCGACCGTCACTTCACCGTTGAACCGCTTACCGTTACCAAATCCGCCGGTGATCTGGAGCGTTCCTTCCTGCACCTCAGTCTTTCCACTGATCCACGCACTGGTCGTGAGCGTTCCCGCACCGGTTTTGACGGTTTTATTGGTTCCAGTATTGGTCACATTTCCAGTCAGACTGAGTGTGCCGTCCTGCACGTTGATCGTCAGCGTGGAAGTGTTTTTCATTGCCGAAGCGAT
>JAFQUP010000125.1 GCA_017408405.1 Thermoguttaceae bacterium | reverse complement strand
TCTTCCTCCTCTTCTTCTTCCTCAACTACCATAACGCACTCAATGCGGATTGATTTTGGCTGCGGGGGGATGACGGAAAAAAGTAACGCTCCGATGAGGAGAAGGATGACGTGCCCGATGGTACTGAGGAGCCACGGAGGAGCGCCTTTTGCGATTTTTTCGGAGAGTTCTTCCTCCACGGGTTCTTCTTCACGGACGTGAATATTCGCCTCGAGATACTCATCTTTTTCGACCACGAATCCGGCAGCTGTCTCCGCGTCCGAGAGTTCCGCGGTGAAGGCGAGAGCTTCTTCGGAAAATTCGACCGGAGCGGCGGCAATCGGCATTGGACGGTTTTTTTGCCCGGCAGTGAAGACGGGAGTACCCGGCGCGACAGCCTGGGGCTTTAGGGACTGGGGGCGCGTTGGGGCAGAGCTGCGCGTTGGGGCTGAATTACGCGGGTTTGAGGCGGAAGGAGAGGTGGAAGAGGAAGGCAAGTTCCTAACAGAATCCGGAGTATTTTTTCTCGGCGCGGGTGATTTTCGCGGCACGGCGTTCGCAGCGGCGGAAGTGTTCCGAGAGTCAGGTGAATTGGAGTTTTCGCGTTCGGGAGAAGAGCCTTTTGCCTCAGTTGAAGGGGAAATTGGGCGTTTTGCCGCGGAAAACTCCTGATCCAAAGTCGAGGATTCCCCCAACGGAGTCCATGGATTCGAAGGAACAGGCTTGGAGATTTTTTGATTTGGAGCGGGGGTAGGCTTGAGTGGAGCGGGTTTGAGGGGTTGCGGCTTGATGGGAGTTGGCTTTGCCGCCTGCTGATTCAGTTGTTGCGGTTTGATTGACTGTGGACGGAGCGGGCCGCGTTTCGGATCTTGAGGCGTGGGATTGGGCATGGCTTTTGGTCGGTTAAAAAACTCTGGGTTGACTGAAATTAACGATTGGTATTGGGGCTGAGGATCAGCTGTTTTTCCGGGGAGTTTCATCCGCCAAGCACTTCAGCCCAGGCGGGATAGGCGGAAGTGAATTTTTCCGAGGCGAAATAGAGAAACATTCTGGTGAGGTGGAAAAAGACCGGAGCGGCGAAACAGATAGAATCAATTCTGTCGAGTATTCCGCCGTGTCCAACGACGAGAGTTCCGTAATCACGGACTCCGCGGTCACGTTTGATCGCGGAGAGGGTCAGGGTACCTCCAAATCCCATGAGTGCGACGAAACAGGCGATTCCTCCCGCGATCCAGGCGGGAAATGGAGTGATGAAGCTCATGAGTCCCCCGACAAAAGTGGTTCCGAGCAGAGTCATGAAAAGTCCTTCCCAGGTTTTTGCCGTATTGATTGCGGGGGCGATCGGATGTGGATTTGAGAAAAAGTGTTTTGTTAAAAAAGGGAAAATTTCCGAGAGCTGCGCCGTGACTAAAAAAAAGAGGAGGAGTCCAGCTTTTTCGGGTGAAGTGAGTTCCGGCAGCGTGAGTATTGCCGGCGCGAAACTCAAACTATAGACGCAAATCAGGAGTGAGACGGAAATTTGAGTAATTCTGGTTAAATAGTATTTTGTGTCGCCGAACATGGCGATGATCATCGGAATGAGAAGAAAGATGAAAGATGGAATGAGGACGGAGTAAACGGGATAAAGGTTTAGCCAGACGAAGAGGTACTGGAGCGGGATGCAGAAGAAAAAGAGCAGGAAGAGGGCGCGGTGGTCCGCCTGTCGGGTCGGGATGAGAGTAATGAATTCCCTCATGGCCCAAAAAGACATGCATCCGAAAAGGAAAATGACGAATCCGGCACTGAGATACCACGCGAACGCGACAAAGACAAAAAGCCCCCACCATCCTTTGATTTCCGAGCTGAATTTGTCGAGAATCAAAGGATCGAAACCCGAAGTTCTCTGGCGTTTGAGAATGCTCGCGGTGACCGAGACGATTCCCAAAATAATCAAAACGCCGATGAAAAAGATGAAGATATGGTCCATAAAAAGTTAAATGAAACGAGGTGTTGGTTAATTTTGACGATTTTTCAGGTCAATGACGGCCTGTCGCGCTCTTTCGAGAAAATCGTTTTTTTTCTCGTTTTTTTCCAGCCAGAGTGGAGGACCGAAAGTGACCTGGCTTAAAAGCGGTACGGGCAGGTATGTCCCGCGGGGTAGGATCCGATTCATGTTGTCGATATAGATCGGAATCAATTCCAGTTCGGGGCGTTTTTTGCACATGTAGTAAAGTCCGCTTTTAAATTCGGCGATTTGTCCTGAAGATTGACGCCCTCCTTCCGGGAAAATGATGATGGAGTAACGGTCTCCCATTTCACGAAGCATATCGTCGATAGGATTCTGGTGCGCTTTAACGTGCTGCCGTTCCAAAAGAATGGCGTTGAAGAGGCGTGACGCGATATATGGTTTGAAAAAGCCGTTGGTCCAGTAATCTTTTGCCGCGACAGGACGCACGTAACGCCGCACATAGTCAGGAAGCGAGGACCAGATGACCATAATGTCCAAGTGACTGGTGTGATTCGCGAAGTAAACGCGCTGGCAGGTGTCCGGCTGGGAAAACCAGCGGGAAGTGGCGCCGCTCAAAAATTTTGAAAGGCCGGTAAGGAATGCCCGACCGATGATGGCATCAAGGGCTTCGCTTCTTTTCCCTGGAATCGGCTCCGTTGAAACCGGTGAGGGGTTGGGAGAATGTTCTTGGGAAGAGAGTGCTTCCCTGGGGAAATTGGGGGAAACGTTTTCGGAAATTGAGGGCGAAAACGCGGAATGGGCCGCGGTTTGAGGCGTCAGAACCGTTTGCTCTGAAGGCATGCCGGGAACCTGGCAGCCGGAAGGAGTGACTTCGGCCGCGAAGGTTGGAGATTCGGATTTGACTGGTACTGTCGCCATTATGGAAATTGGGAAAAGGAAACGATTAAAAAATAAAAACCTGTTCTTTATTTTACCTTTTTTGAAAATTTCCACAAGGCCTAATAGACGTTCTTTCGCATGGAAGATGAAATTTTTTTAAAATTTCTTAAAAAATCTTAAATTTTTTTGCCTCCAAAGACATTCAGTCGGAATTTTGTCAAAATTTCCGACTAAATGTTTCGGAAATCGGCAGCGTGTCAGACTTTGCGTCCTTCCGCACCCTGCCTGGGATAATTTTCCGGAGAGGAGCGCGGAGCGGGAGGCGGAAGCCGCGTTGGGATTTTTGGCTGTGGAGGCTCCGGATGAAGCAGCGAATTATCTTCCGTTTCAATTGGTAAAGTCGTGCGGAAGGAATTGCCTCGCGATTGAATTCCAGGACGCACTTCCACCGAATGCCAATGAGAAAGCGATTCGTCGGCCTGGGAACGCGGATTTGGCGGAGGGACTGCCGATGGAAAAGTGCCTGTTTGGGACTGGAGCGGAAGTTTTGAACTTTGAACTGACTGCGGGTCCATTGAGTACCGCGGCCGGGTGTCGATCATGGGGGAATCACTGTTGAAAGAGGAGGGATTGGTCGTTGAACCGGTACTGGAGGAGCCGTTGGAGGGTGAATTCGGCTGCCAGGCACTTTGCGGAAGATTGGCCCGCATTGGGGAATCGTTTCCGTAGCTTGATCCGTTCTGGGAATCGTTTCCGTAGCTTGATCCGTTCTGGGAATCGCTTCCGTAGCTTGATCCGTTCTGGGAATCGCTTCCGTAGCTTGATCCGTTCTGGGAATCGTTTCCGTAGCTTGAGCCGTTCGAGTAATCGTTTCCGTAGCTTGATCCGTTCTGGGAATCGCTTCCGTAGCTTGATCCGTTCTGGGAATCGCTTCCGTAGCTTGATCCGTTCTGGGAATCGTTTCCGTAGCTTGATCCGTTTGAGG
>JAFQUP010000124.1 GCA_017408405.1 Thermoguttaceae bacterium | reverse complement strand
CGGTTCACGCTCTCCATTTTTCGGTTCGCGGTTCCGTTTGGGCGGTTCACGCTCTCCATTTTTCGGTTCGCGGTTCCGTTTGGGCGGTTCACGCTCTCCATTTTTCGGTTCGCGATTCCGTTTGAGGGCGGTTCACGCTCCCAGTTTTTCGGCTCGCGATTCCGTTGGGGCGGTTCACGCTCTCCAGTTTTCGGCTCGCGATTCCGTTGGGGCGGTTCACGCTCCCAGTTTTCGGCTCGCGATTCCGTTTGAGGGCGGTTCACGCTCTCCGCTTTTCGGCTCGCGATTCCGTTTGGGCGGTTCACGCTCCCAGTTTTTCGGCTCGCGATTCCGTTTTACTCGGTGCGGCGGGCGTGGGAAACGACGTTTCGGAAGAATTTCGCGTAGTCACCGCCAATATCGATGAAATCGCCGCCCGGAACGTCCTGGACGACACGCGGTTTCCCCCAGTCTACGAATCCGCCGACCCAGTGCGGGGCGACGTCCGTGCCGAGAGCCAGCGTGCGGCCTTTTCCGTAGGTTCCTTCGACCAGAAGCGGCGTTTTTTCCTGGATCTCAAAGCGGAAATCGCCGTTTTCACGCGTGACGGCGAATCGGACGGCCTCGAGGAGGACTTCCGCGTCTTTCTTCGGCCGGAATTCATTGAATCCGCCCACTCCCGGCGGCGTTTCCCACGGAAGGCCCGCGAGAACGGGGGAATCTTCCTTTCCAGCGGCCGGCACGACCAGCACGGGCTGCGCGTAGTTTCGGCGGTCGTCTTCGTCGAGCATCTCCACCGGCAGGATCTCCTTCAGCGGCGTGGAATCGTACTCCCCAAGCCGTCCGCGGTAGCTCTCCCAGCCCCCGAACATGATGAGGCCCGCGCCGTTCGCGACGCATTTTTCAATGTGCGCGAAATGAGCGTCTGAGAGATTTTTGGCCGGATAGTCGCTCAAAATGAACGCGGAGTACTCCGTTTCGAGAAAATCTTCGCCGGGTGCGTCCGGACTGTCAACACGGTCAAACGGGATCCCGAAATGCGCCATGATTCCCGCAAGGTACGCCGCCGCGCCCAAAACGGAATCATCGCCAAGATAGCAGACTTTTTCGCTTTTCATGTTTCGTTTCTTTCCTTCTTTTTCTTTCAAAAAACCATTTCAGAATGGCTCATTCTGAGTTTCACGTAAATTTTGACTTTATCTTTAGGATACCGGATTTTTCAGACTTTTCAAGGGTCACGAAGCGGATTTTCCGAAAGATAGCGAAAAAAAAGCAAAAGAAGAACAAAAAAACGGTTTCAGACGCTTGCGAAAAATCGTGAAATGAGGTAAAATAAAATTCGCGGGACACGATTTCGTCCGCGCACCGACAAATTACCTACCCAGAAAAAAGGAGACATTTTCATGAAACGATTTTTGGCGTTTTTCCTCTCTGCCCTCTTTCTGACTACTGCCGCGGCGCAGGCGCAGCTTCCGGAAATCGCGGGCAGGATCCGCACCATGGCACATCGCGGAGACTACCATAACGCGCCCGACAACACGATTCCGAGCCTCAAAATGGCCATCGCGACCGGCGTGGATTCCTGCGAATTTGACGTCCGGCGCACGAAAGACGGCGTTCTGGTCCTCTCGCATGACGCGACGTTCGCTCACGCTTCCAAAGGCGCGTGCGTTCGGGCGGTTTCCGACATGACGTTTGAAGAGACGCAGGCCGTGGACGTCGGCGCCTATAAAGGGGAAGCCTGGAAGGGGACAAAGTGCCCGACTTTCGAGGAAACGCTCCTTCTCTTCAAAGGTTCCGGCTGCGTCCCGGTCATCGAGATCAAGCAGCCCGGCACGGAAGAGGACATCGCGGCGATGCTCAAAAAGCACGATATGGTGAAAGAGTGCGCCATCGTCTCGTTCAATCATGAGTCGATCCGGAAAATGTGGGAGCTTTGCCCCGGAATTTACGCTTACCGAAACGGCGGTGACCGGAAAGGAATGAGCGACGAAGAGTACGTCCAGTGGTTCATCGACAGTCAGAAAGACTGCCCGTTCAAAGTGGCGAATCCGCACGTCGGAAACATGAACGTGAACACGGTGAAACTGCTGAAAAAAGCTGGATTCACCGTCAGCACGTGGATCGTCGATGATCCGGAAAAACTCAATGAGTTCCTCGATGCCGGGATCGACACCATGACGACGAACCAGCCGGCGGTCTTCGTGGAAGTCATGAAAGAACGCGAAAAAGCGGGAAAAAAATGAAACGGCGTGAAAACGAAAACGTCCGATGACGGCCATGAATTCAAGTCTTTCCGGCTCGTTGGCCGCTTCGTTTTTAAAGTGCG
Organism: Thermoguttaceae bacterium; assembly: GCA_017408405.1. Taxonomy (GTDB): domain Bacteria; phylum Planctomycetota; class Planctomycetia; order Pirellulales; family Thermoguttaceae; genus RGIG3701. The sequence continues at coordinate 4,640 of JAFQUP010000124.1, read as the reverse complement.
CTTCCGCGCGTTCGGGAGTGGGAGTTTTTTATTCCACTCCGTTGGAGGGGTACCCCGCAGGGGCGGGGTGCTCCAAAACGCCGAGTATCCCAAACCACCCCGTCTCGCTGCGCTCGCCAGGTAAACCGAGGAGAGGGAGTTACTCTTTCTCCTCCTCTTTCGCTTTTTCCTCTTCCTTCAGATTCTTTTCAATATGTTCCGGCCATTTGGTCATCGAGAGACGGCCGGTTTGGTAATTCCACGTTGTCTCGAATTGCGAAAAGGTCATGAACGCTTCGGACAGATCGCAGTTGATGAAAGCCGTATTCGTCAGGTCGATCCCGGCCAGGTCCGCGGCAACGCGGCAGCCGAGAAACACGGAACGGGAAAGGTCTTTCGGCGCGCGGAAGCGACGCGTCCAGTTTTCCAGCCGGCAGCGGACGAAAAGCCCTTTCTGAACGTTGACGGTCCGGTCGAAATGTTTCAGCTCAAGCCCGCTCAGGTCCGCGTCCTCAAAATAGCAGTTCGTGCCGTCCTCTTCCAGCTCTTTCGCCGCGCGGATATGGACATCGCCGGTGAAGACCGTTAAGGTTTCCAGCCTCTCGCGAAGCTCCATCCGCGGGTCCTTCACGACGTTTTTTTCCTGGATCGGGTCGCCCCAGTGCGAGACATTCAGCTCTTCCTCGATATTTTTCGGCCACTTGGCAAGATCCATCCTCTGATTCCGCCAGTTCCACGTTTTCATGACCTGCTCAGCCTCCATCCAGACTTCGGAAAGATCCGCCTGCACGAAGACCGCGTTCTCAAAAGACTGGTCCGGCCAAAAATTAAGTTTCGCGAGCTTCCCCCGGCTGTCACGTTTCCCGCCAAACGCGAAACCGAAGTAATCATCGTGTTCCATGAGCGTTTCACCCGGCACGATAAGCCCCGTGAGGTCGCCGATACGGAAGTTTTTCAATTCCGTGAACTGCTCCTGCGTGAGATCAGGAAGGGAACAGTCCTGAAAACAGGTATTTTCCAGACAGCATCCCGCCAGGCTCGCGTTCGAAAAGTCTCCCCCCTGAATGACCGCGCCGGAAAGGTCGAGATCTTCCAGCTTGCCGCGCACGATAAGCGAATGAAACGTCTTTTCCCGGAAATTTCTGGTCTGGAGCCACTCTTCCCGCGAAAGCCAGACTTCGCCGCTCTGAAAAAAACAGTCGGTAAAATCACAGTCTTGCGTCTCACCGGTAAGGTAAGCATTCTTAAAAAACGTGCGGATAAATTTGCAGCCGAGAAACTTGCCGAGAGACAGGTGCCCGGAATCGATGATACTGTCTGAAAAATTGAACCCCTCAAAAACATCCGGTTCTTCGTAAGCCAAAAGCCCATTCAGCTTTTCACCGTGAAAGTCCGATCGGCCGAGGATCCACGTTCCGTCCGGGGAAACGACCTGGGCCGACACGCCGGAGGCAAGCAGAAAAAAAACGGTGACACTTAAAAATAAACGCGGCATAAATCACTCTCCTTTACTGAATCCTGGCCTTTTTGCCGATTTCTCCGCGCGAAATACCGCACGCTGTCCAGTATAGCACGGAACTGAAAAAGTTCAAGCGGGGGAAGACGTTTTTTTCAGCCCCCGCTTGACACTCGGAATCGATTGAGGTAAACTTGAGATTCAGGAACACATGGTACGCGAAATGCTTGTTGGAGTCTGAAAAAAGAAAACCTGCGATGAAAAATCGACCGCATCCTGGATTGGGAACTTTACTCTGTCTGCTGGCAATCGCCGTGATTGCCGCGGTTTACGCGGGACCGGTTTTGGCTCTGGACGGCGGAATACCAGAATCCAGCGCGAAAACTGAAACGCGGAAAACTAAAACGCAGAGATCCGCGCGAAATACGGAACTCCGGACCGTCACGGTGCCGGATGATGCCCGGACGCTTGCCGAGGCGTACGCGATGACCGCGGAAGGCGGAACGATCCAGATCCGTGCCGGAATCTATGAGATGAGCGAACCGCTGACGATTGAGAAAAATCTGACGCTCCGCGGACTCGGAGAGAACCCGGAGGATGTCCTGCTCGCGGGAAAAGAGCGGAGCGCGCTTTCTTTGAGAAATGCGTCCTGGGATCTTCGGATGGCTGCTGCGTTTTGGCACACGGCGAAGAAGTTCGCCTGAACTTCGACGAGTACGTCACCGAAAAATCGCGTATCGGCATCGTCCTGAAAGACGGGACCAAAAGCGACCTCAACGCCTGCGCCTTCTCGAGCAGCACGCTGATTGACCTCCAGATCAGCGATGGCGGTCAGGGCGTTTTGAAAAACTGCCGCTTCTCGGACAGCACGGAAGAAAGCCTGATCCTGCGCGGCTCGGGCGAGATGGAGGTTCGAAACTGCGATTTTCAACGCTGTTCCGCTGGAATCGCGCTCGCCGGGAATGGGACGAACGCGAAAATCCTTGACTCACGCTTCACGGAATGCGGCGTCGGAGTGAAACTGCTCGACAGATCATCCGCAACTCTGACGCAATGCCGATTCGAGAGGAACAAAACCGCAGGACTCTTTGTCATGCGGGACTCCGAAACGGAGGTAAGCGACTGCGTCTTTCAGGCACAGGAAACGTAGGGAATGTTCCTTTCCAGCAGCGCGAAAGGGAAAATCCGCCATTGCCGATTCATCCAAAATCAGGCCTGCGGTCTCTACGTCGCGAAGCAAGGTACGCGCCTCCAGGCCGAAAAATGCGATTTTACGGACCTGAGCTTGATGGGGGCGGTGATCTCCGAAAACGCCCGCTGAACCTTCCGGGACTGCGTTTTCAGAAGATGCGGCACGACCGGCCTCACCGCAGAGTCTGGAGCTTCCCTCCTGGCGGCCGAATGCGTCGTGGAAAGCAATACCGACTACGGGATCGCACTGATCAACGGCGCAAACGGAATTTTTCGGGACAATAAACTGTCTGGAAATGGACAGGACTGGTTTCTGCGCGATAAGAAAAAAATTCAGCGTACCGGAAACAATCCGAATGAGTAACGCTTTCCAAAACGCGGGTTTCTGGAAAAGTGACGCTCTCAAAACGCGCGATTCTGGAAACACGCCTGAAATCGTGAAAAATTTTTTGCGGGGTACTTGCGCGCCAGGCGTTTTGGAGTAAAATAAAAATGTTCAAATTTTTTACCGTTTTACCGTTTTTGGGAGATCAAATCATGAGAAAACACTTTCTCGCCGTTTTGGCGCTGGTCTCGGCGTGTCTGACGGGCTTCGTCCCGCCGGCTTCCGCCCAGTATCAGCCCACCACTGAAAAAGGGATCCGGCAGCTCGAAGCCGACTATCTCTTCCAGTGCGACAATCAGCCGACTTTCGAGAAGGCCAGACAGGAAATCGTTTACGCGCGTGAAGCTGCCGAACGCATCGCGAAACTCGACGGCGCGCCGGATCTCGCTCCGCAGCTCGCGGCTTTGACCGAGGTGGAGAAGAAATTCTCCGGAGCGCAGGAAACGCCGGAATCCGCGAAGGAATTTTACCTCGCCGTCCGCCGCGCGAAGCGCGAGATCGTGATGCGCAATCCGCTCCTGAACTTCAACGAGATCGTCGTCATCGACAATCCCTACCCGCACGGCAAACCCGGCGACGCGACGGATGAATGGGGCCATGAAGCCCGGCACCGTAACGGGTTCATGGCGACCGACGGCGGGAAACTGCTCGTCGTGGGGCTGAATCCGGGCGAAGTCAAACGCACGCTGCTGGATAACGGCGGTTCGTTCTGGCGTCCGGACGTTTCGTTCGACGGCAAAAAGATCCTTTTCTCCCACCGTCTTCCGGGAGAGAAATCCTTCCATCTCTTTGAAATGAACGCCGACGGCAGCGGTCTGAAACAGCTTACGGTCGGCGACTACGACGATTTGGATCCGATCTACACGCCGCAGGGCAAAATCGTCTTCTGCACGAGCCGTCAGCACTCCTACGTCCGATGCATGCCGATGACGCACGCCTTCGCCGTGGCCCGATGCGACGCGGACGGAAAAAACATTTACGTCATCTCCGCGAACGGTGAGCCGGAATACCTCCCCTCCATGATGCAGGACGGCCGAGTCATTTTCACCCGCTGGGAATACACTGACAAAGCCCTCTGGCGTGTCCAGTCCCTCTGGACGATCAACCCGGACGGAACCAATCCGCAGACGTTCTGGGGCAACCAATCCGTCTGGCCCGACGTTTTGACGGAAGCGCGCCAGATCCCCGGAAGCAAGAAAGTCGTCTTCACCGCCGTGGGACACCACGCCTGGTTTGACGGTACGATCGGCTACATCAACCCGGATGAAGGTCTGAACTACCCCGATGGTCTCGAATTGATCACGCGCGAGTGCAACTGGGCGGAAGCAAGCTGGCCGGTCGACCGCGGCGGACCGAATGACCCGCCGCCGAGCTACGACTACCATAAAGCTGGCGACTATTTTGCGTACAAATCGCCGTATCCGCTCTCCGAAGAGTACATGCTGGTCTCCGCGCGCGATGCGACGGGGCGTCATGAGATGGTCTGGCGCGACTGGGTCCGCCGCGGCTGTCTGTACAATGGGGACGACCACGGCTGGTTCTTCAATCTTTACTTCCAGGATGTCTGGGGCAACAAAGAACTCGTTTACGAAGGCGACTTCAATGCCTACTATGCGTCTCCGCTGCGCG
>JAFQUP010000123.1 GCA_017408405.1 Thermoguttaceae bacterium | reverse complement strand
TTACTTTACTTTACTTTACTTTACTTTTCCTTATTTTGTTTTTTACGGGATTTTCTTCTTCGTTGTCTGATTCTGAAATATCCTGTTTTGATTTTAATGTTTTATTTTGAAACAGTGTTTCATTTTGAAACATCTGAAATTAAACAGTGCAACATTTTCTTGAAAAGACGTAAATAAAAAATGAACAGACAGTTGGGGGCCTGTCTGTTCATTAAAAAGAGGCGGTTATGGGAGAGAAAAGGCCGATAAAATAAAAGAGAAAGCCGACCGAATCTCTCAAAAATACGCAGCGACTCTTGGGGGAAAGCCACTGAACCACCTAAAATAAGGAATAAAAAATACGAGCGTTTGGGGGAACGAGCATTTTTTATTCTAATCAGAGTGGGGAAAACTCTGATTTTAATAAATCCCTTTTCATTTTGGGGAAGAACGAAAAGGTTTTCACGGGTGACACATCTTTTGTGTTCGTTTGAATAAATTGCACGCAGCGTGTCATTCGAGAATTTTCTGTTTTAATTTTTAAAATTTATTTAAAATTTGTTTTTCGAGGCTTTTCAAAACTGTTTTTAGTGAAAAGAGATAGTTTTGAGTTTTTTCAGAAGGAGTCTGCGATTTCGTATATTTAGAAAAGTTTCAGGCTTTCGGGAATGCGGATAAAAATTGGATTGTTCCCTTTCGGGGATTGAATTTTGGAAGCTCACTTTGTCATTTTTTATTCAGTCAGAGAAAGATGATAGAGTCAAAAAGTATTCCGTATCGGCAAAGATTGACAAAAAAATCTGGAAATTTCGTAAAAATCAGCCTTGGGTCCATTTTCTTTCTTTCTTTTTCTGATATAATTAATCTAGGATTTATTTTATTCAGGAGAAAAATCATGAAAGCACTTGTCGTTTTGGCTCATCAGAAGACAGAAGGAAGTTTTTGTCACGCGTTGGCGGATCTTTCCGTAAAGACTCTTGCCTCCGCGGGATATGACGTGACGCTGAAAGATCTTTACGCGGAAAAGTTTGACCCAATCCTGACTCAGGAAGAGCTTGAGCTGACTCCGGAGCAGGTCACCGGTTCAATTCGCGCGGAAATTGATCAGATAATGTCGGCTGATTTTTATGTTGTGATTCACCCCAACTGGTGGGGAATGCCTCCCGCGATTCTTAAAGGGTGGATTGACCGTGCCATTCGTCAGGGATTTTGCTACGCTTTTACGGCTGACGGACCTGTTCGCAAGCTGGAAGGCCGCAAAGGGGTCGTTTTCACGACTGGAAACACTCCACAGGATATTGAGGTAAACGTCAACGGTGATCCATTGGAAAATCTTTGGAAAAACATCGTATTCAAAACGGTTGGTGTTGATGACTTCAAACGAATCAATTTCGCTTCTGTCATCATGAGTACTCCCCAGCAGCGGGCGGAATGGCTGGATCAGGCCAAAGACCTGCTGGAAAAAATGGCTTGAGTTCCTGTCGGATTTTGTGAAGCGTGAATAATCAGCGCGTTTCGCGAGCCATATCCAATACGGAATTTTTTCAAATGAAAGTTTCTGGAATTCCTGAACAGCTGAAATTCAGAGTGTTTCCGATTTAGGGAATGCGAATTTTCAGCAGGGGATTCCTGATTTGACGATAATTTAACGATAGAATCAAGGGTAATTCGCAGTGGCAGAAATGAACACCGATATTTTCAACGCGATTTTGACTGGTAAAAATACTGATGCCCAAAAATTTGTTCAGGCCGCGCTTGAATCGGGAGCTTCGCCGCATGACATCATCATGGACTCCATGATTCCAGCCATGGATGAGGCTGGGCGCCGATTTGAGGAGCATAAATTCTTTGTTCCGCAGCTTATGATTGCCGCGCGGGCCATGAAAGAATCGCTTGCCATACTTTCACCTCTTCTCGCGGCCAGCGGTTCAGAACCGATGGGAAAAGTCGTCATTGGGACGGTTATGGGCGATATGCATGACATTGGCAAGAATCTGGTTGCTTCCATGCTGGAAGGAGCTGGTTTCAAAGTTTTTGATCTTGGTGTGAATGTCGCTCCGGATAAATTCCTTAAAGCTCTTCAGGAAAATGAAGCGGAAATTCTCTGTATGTCGGCACTTTTAACCACGACGATGCCTGCCATGCGCAAAACGATTGAGACCCTCATTAACGCGGGAATCAGGGATTCCGTTTTGGTCATGATCGGCGGCGCTCCGGTTACTCAGGCTTACGCGGACGAAATTGGCGCGGATGGATACAGTTCGAATGCCAATGCCGCGGTAACGCTGGCCCGTCAGCTTATCTCCAAAAGTTGAGGCAGAGGAAATAATTTTTATGTCCCAGTTTGTTCCGACTCCGAAAGTGCGAAAGATTGAGGCTTTGCTCAAGGCGGCCGGCGCGACGGATGTTCTTTTTGTCGGCGGTTTCGTACGGGATTTTGTTCTTGGAATTCCCTCAAAGGACATTGATCTGGAGATTTATGGATTGACTTATCGTCAGATTGCTGAAGCACTGCGCGAATCGTTCCGAATTGGGCAGGTTGGTCAGAGTTTCAGCGTCATTAAGGTTGACAATGAGATTGACCTGGCGATTCCCCGCAGGGAGCGAAAAATCGGTGTTGGGCATAAGGCTTTTGAAGTCATTCCAGATTCTTCCATGACATTCCGTGAAGCCGCGTCGCGCCGTGATTTCACGATCAACGCGATTGGAATGCGGATGGATGGGAGTTTTTGTGACCCGTTTGATGGACTTGGCGATTTGAAACGCGGAATACTGCGCGCGCCGACGGAAGCGTTTTGCGAAGATCCGCTTCGGGTTCTGCGCGGAATGCAGTTTGCCGCCCGATTTGGTTTTTCGATGGAGCCGCGAACGATTGGATTCTGCCGGCGGGTTCGGGATGAATTTAACACGCTGTCGGCTGAACGGCTTTATTCTGAGTGGGAAAAATGGGCGTTAAAGGGAAACTGGCCGGAAAAGGGGCTGGATATTCTGCGGGAAACCGGTTGGATTGAATCTTTCCCGGAACTTTTTGCCATGACCCGGACCCCGCAGGATCCGCTGCTTCATCCAGAAGGAAATGTCTGGGAGCATACGCGGCGTGTTTGTGTTTCTGCCGCGAAATTGGCCAAAACATTTCAACTCTCCTCTGAAGACCGCCTCTGCCTCATGTTTGCCGCTTTACTTCATGACGTGGGCAAGCCATCGACTCTCGTGAAAAACGAAGATGGTTCAATTTCCATGCCGGGTCACGCGGAAAAGGGCGCGAAAATCGCGGAAGCCATGCTCAAGCGTTTGCGTTCACCGGTAAATATCTCCAAAAAAGTCGCGGCTCTGGTTCGCGCTCATGGATTTCACGCCCACCGGGAACTTTCCGATTCAGCGGTCCGTCATCTTTCCGCGGAACTCAAGCCGACCAGTATTCGCCTTTGGCACCTGCTCGTTTCTGCCGATCGGGAAGGAACCGGTTTGGAGATTCCGAAAGACAGAGCGCATTTTACGGATTGGTTTCAGCTTGCGGACGATTTGGGAATCAGCGAGCAGCCGCCGCGGCAAATTCTCCAGGGACGTGACTTGGAATCATTCGGCATTCCGCCTGGCAAAACGATGGGGCTTCTTCTTCGTGAAGCCTGGGAGGCGCAGCTGGATAGTCTGTTCACAGACCACGACGGAGGGCTTGAGTGGCTTAAGAAACGTTTGAGCGGTTTTTCACCGGAAAGCTGAAAGAAATGTTTCCGTTAAATGTTTTTTGGGGGTTGAAGAAACCGAATTTATTGGAAATTGCTTTCAAATAAACAAATTTTTCACAAATTTTTGATCTTTTTCGTGAGGATCTTCTCTTGCCCCTTTTTTCCTGGCGGGAATATGGTATAATATGGAAAATGATTCCAGAAAAACATTTCCCGGAGAAAAAACATGAAAATGACTCGCCTTTCTTCCTGCCTTTTCCTGACTCTGGTTTTGTGCTGCTTCTGTTCACTGGGAGCGAGGCGCCCTAATGTCGTTCTCATTTCCGCTTCCAATCTCGGTTTTTCCGATTTGGGCTGTTACGGAAGCGAGATCAGGACTCCCGCTATCGACAAACTGGCGGAAGAAGGAATCCTTTTCACTCAATTTTATTCCTGCGGGAATAATTCAATGACGCAAACCGCCCTGATGACTGGTCAGTATCCGCACAGAGCGGGTATGGGGCTTCCAATGTCCGATTTGGGCTGGGCTTCGTACCAGGGCAGCCTGCGGAAAAAAGTTTTGACTCTTCCGGAATTTCTGAAATCCTCCGGATACACGACGCTGATGGCTGGAAAATGGGGACTGACTCGTCACTACCAAATGGACGCGCCGAATTTCGCGTGGCCGCTGAATCGTGGATTCGAACGTTATTTCGGAACGATTCTTACCCAGCCTTCCTACTTTGAACCGCAGCATCTTCAGTTGAACAATCAGCCGTTTGAGCCTGGCGAAGACTATTACCACACGTACGCGGTAGCGCAGGAGGCGGTAGAATTTCTTAACCAGACAAGAGGCCGAAGCAATCCTTTTTTCCTTTACGTCGCGTTTAACGCTCCGAGTTGGCCTCTTCAGGCACCCAAAGAGGAAATTCAGCGTTACGCTCGGCAGTATTTTGGCGGCTGGGATCTCATTCGCTCGCTTCGTTTTGAGGAAATGCAGAAAAAAGGGCTTTTGCCTTATGGAACAAAACTTCCAAAACGTGATGAGAGAGTCGCGGATTGGGGTCGTGTCGGAGCGTTCGCGCAGTGGCACTCGCGCAGAATGGAGGTTTATGCTGCGCAGGTTTCCGCAATGGACCGTGGCGTGAACATGATTATGGAAAAATTGAAACAGCTCGGAGTGGATGATGACACAATCGTTATTTTCCTTTCGGATTCCGGAGCCTGCGCGGATGAACTTTCTCCAAAAACAAAATCCCGTTTTATTCCTGAAAAGACCAAAGACGGTGCTCCCGTTCAGGTCGGAAACTCGCCAACGTCCATGCCGGGGGCATTCGTCTCTTTTCAAAGTTACGGTGTCCCTTGGGCAAACGTAAGCAACACGCCGTTTCGTGGCTACGCAGATTCCGTTTATGAGGGGGGAATCGCGGTCCCGTGCATTATTCGGTGGCATGACCACACAGAACCGGGAAAAGTCGTGGAGCCGGCGCATGTCATTGACATTCTTCCGACTTTAATCGAAATCACGGATACGCCTTATTTGCGCGAACTGAACGGTTTTGACACGCTGCCAATGCCGGGAGATTCACTTACTCCGCTTTTTTCAGTGAAACACCGCCTGGATTTAATGACCAATCAGGACCGAAAAAACCGTTACTTTTTCTGGGAGTGCAAAGGAAATGCCGCGGTTCGGTACGGAAACTGGAAGCTGGTTCTTCCTAGGAACAGTCGGCAGTGGGAACTCTACCATATGGCCGCGGACAGAACGGAATCCAACAATCTGTTCATTAAAAACCAAAACGATCCGGTCATTCGTGAGATGATTGCCAGGTATGAACTTTGGAAGAAAGCAAATCGGGTCCAAAACTGGGATGAGGTTCTCGCCAAACTTCGTCCTCTGAAAAGAAAGTAAATCAAAAGTTTTTTCGGCAATAGACTCTTTTCCCTTACGCGGGAAACCTGCCGAGACATTCAGGCTTAACCACTTTTTTCATCAATTAAGTATTTAAATAAAATCATGATTCGTTTCGTTACGCCGGAAGATGCGCCCCAACTCCTTGAGGTTTATGGGCACTACGTTTTAAACACCACGTTTACGACCGAAGAAACCCTCCCGTCAGTAGAGGAAATGGCGGCTCGTGTCCGTCGCGTAACACAGCGTTTCCCATGGCTTGGTTTTGAGGAAAACGGTAAAATTGTCGGGTATTGTTACGCGGATATTTTTCGTACCAGAACAGCGTGGCACCGAACGGCTGAACTCTCTATTTATGTTCATCCGCAACACGTAGAGGGCCATGTCGGGCGCAGGCTTTACGAAAAGCTCTTCCGTCTGCTGGAGGACAATGAGGAAATCCACTCCGTTGTCGCGTGCATTACGCTTCCCAATGAGGCAAGTGTTCGCCTTCATGAAAGTTTTGGTTTAATTAAAAAAGCACATCTTCCGGAAGTTGGTTTCAAGTTCGGCTGCTGGATGGATGTCGGACTTTGGCATCGGGTCCTTTAATGTGGTTTTTTACTTTTCCTGTTTGTTTTTTGAATATTTAATTGTCAAATTCAGTCATGGCTGTCCTTTACCTCATTCCAAATCTTGCCCCATGCGGTGATTCCGCCCAACTGGAACTTATTCTCCGTTCTCTTGACCAAATGGGATCGGACAGTGGTTTTGACGGTGAAATCCATATTTTCACCTTTCCGCCTCTCGCTGAATGGGAACGAATCCGATTTGAAACGGGTTTCCGATGGCTGTCCGTTCATATTCATCTTATTCGTCCTTACTTTTTATCAGATATTTTCCTCCAGATTTTCCAGCACATTCGACGTTTTCATATTCATCCGCGGGCAGTTCATGTCTGGGGAGACGCTCTGACCGGTGTTGGACTCCATATTTCCAGACTTTTCAAAGCCCAATCAATTGTGTCGCTCCGGCACATTCCCTCAATGTGTCCTCCCCGAAAAAGCACGATTCGCGCTTTTGATTATCTTTTGGTCAATTCTGCCGCGCTTCAAAAATACTGGGAGAAAGCGGGATACCGAGGTAACTGGAAAATCGTTCGGGACCAGATTGCCGATCCTGAAAAAAACACGGCGGTTCATTCTTCCTCTGAAATTTCGTTTATTCATGACGGAAAAAATTCTCTGAATGAAAAAATATCCTCCGAAACTTCTTGTTTTCCTCAAAATAAATCGGAATTTCTCGCGGAGCTTGGGTTGCCTGAAGATTCCATTCTGGCTGTTTGCGCGGGACCGGTTGAGGCATGGAAACGTTGGCAATGGGCTGTCTGGAGTATTGATTCCGTAGTACGTATTCATCCCGAAATGCATTTACTTTTTCTGGATCCTGAACTAAATGTGCCCCGGCAGCAACAGCCAAAACGAGACCTCGCGCGTGAAATGGAACGACGCGGTATTGCTCGCTTTGTCAGGCAATATGAACGAGAAAGTATTATTCACTTTATTCCCAGAAGGCATGACATTTCCAGAATACTTCCTTTCATGGATTTTTTCTGGAATCCGCAATCAGTTCCTGGGAGCGGTTTGGCATTGCTGGAGGCTGCCGCTGCCGGTATCCCAATTATCTCCGCTGATTTTAACGGTTTGGAAGAACTTCTTCCAGAGGGAACCTGTGCGCGTGTTCCCGTTCATCATGAAACGACAGCCATAGCCGCCGCCTCACATAATCTGTGGGAACAAACGGAAAGAAAACAGGAAATGAAAAGTAAATCATATGAAATTTTAAAAAATTTTTTTAATTCATTCGACACAATGAAAATTTATCTAAGTTTCTATTTGAAATGGACTTAAAATTTCCGCCTCATTCTCAGACGCCGTTAAAGTTGGCCTATTTTTCTTAGCTTAAAGCTGTTTGTTTGGATTATTCTTTTTTTTCTTAAAAAGATGGTGAAATAAATTTTACCTGAAGTGAGCATCTACCGATAGATAGTATGAGAACTTTTGCGAAAAAGTTTAAAAATGTTTGTACAAAAATCGTTCACGGAAGGATGAAATCAAATGAACGTTTTCAGATTAAATCGAAGTAGATATTCTCTTTTAGGAATATTTACTTGCCTGTTTTTGATGTTCATGACGAACGTTCAAGCCGAGGAAGAGGCCTCGAACTCAGTTCTTTCAACTCCGATTCCAGTTGAGGATTCCGCTCCGGCAGCACAGAGCAATTCAGTTACCGCAGGGGATTCAGCAGAAACGCCGGCAGCTCCAGAAGCACAGTCAGCACTCAAGCCAGTTTCCCAGTCTCAGGGTTCGTTCAGTGCCGGTTCAGGCGTTCAGCCGGTTTCCTTGGTGCCAGGAAATGTTCAGGTTCAAAGTGTTCAGGCAATTCCCTGCGAATGTTATGAATGTTGCGAGTGTGAAGTTCGCGAACCGCGTAATACATTGAAAAGAAATCTGTCGGCCACGACTTGTTTTAATTGTCGCACAAACGGCAGCTATAAATTTCCGGTTCCGCGTCAAAACACTTATTTTTGGCCTGGAATTTATTCCCAGAAAACCATGACCGAATACGTTGCTCCTTACCAGGGGTTGAAATTGCGTTCACCGTCAGAAGTTTTTGATGAGGGGCTTGAAAAAGCCAAATAATCAGGAGGATGGTTTTCGTTCCGATTGAAGACAGTTTTGAATAAATTTTCTTTATTTCGGATTTGCGGGAGTGATTCCGCTGAAAACACCCAAAACCGCCTGCATACTGAAAGGAAACACGACTTTCCGTTAAACAGAATCCGTTTTAGGAAAGTATTGCCTTCAGTTTGAACAGACTGATTAGATTTTAAATTTTGTTGACTACTTTGAGATACATGGATTCGTATTTCAGAAATTGGACAGGGCAGTTCCATGAGTACTTTTAAACCAATCCAAATTGGCATTCAGCATGTTCTCTCACTGCTGGCAGCGGGCATTCTTTTGATTGTCCCAACTGCAGACGTGCGGGCGGAGAATGCCGTTGATGATACTGATTTACTGTTTGAATGTGTTCAAACGACATATGGCCAAAATACTTCAGGCGAAAAATCAGTTCAATTTTCTGTTGTGAGTAAAGAAGATGAGTCCTCAGCACAGGAACTTTCTAAAAAAGACGTTTCTGTGAAAACGGAGGTTTCGGAAGCCCAAAAGGCGGAAGTAAACAAGATTTCCCCAAAAGAAGCAGTTTCATTGCCTTTAGCGGACGAAACTGATTTGTCGCTTCCCGATTTGTCGGCAGAGCCTACCCGGGAAATTGAACAGATCGAAAAGAAAACAGCCGTAAAAGCTGCCGCGGAAAAAGCCGCGGAAAATAAAGTTTCGGAAAAACCTTTGACTGCGCAAAAAACCAAGGCGAAGCCGATCGAGAGAATTGTTCCGCAGCCAGCCTCGAAAGATGTGGTAGTTCGAACTCCTTCTTCGGAAAAGGCCACGACGAAACCGCAGATTGGTAATATGTCTAATCTAGAAGAGCAGTCTCTTGATGACGAGGAACTTGAAAGCGTTGGTCCGTTCCAGGTTTACCGTGAATCGGAAGAACTTTCGGTCGTGACACGCCGCAGTATGTTGATGCGAACAAAACATAATTTGATTCGTACTGCAATAGTGGACCCGTCGATCTGTGATATTGTTCAGTTCACGCCGCGTGAAATATCCATTATTGGGCGCTCCGTTGGTTCTACTCACGTTACTTTCTGGTTCGAAGATGGTACCTTCAAGCCGGTCACGTTCATCGTGAATACGCTTCCGGATCCATCACTTCGCGACCGTCGCGCGGAACAGTTCAAGCAGCTTGAAAAGCACATTTCCGAGATGTTCCCGAACAGTAAGGTGAAGTTGATTCTGCTGGCGAATAAACTTATCATTCGCGGTCAGGTTCGTAACGCGGAAGAAGCCTCAGAAATCCTGCGTATTCTTCGCGAAGATACGGAAAATTTCTCCAACTCGCGAAACGCTAACGCGGTATCCCTTCAGGATGAAACTGGATTGCCGGTTGCCGACGGTCTGATTATTGTCAATCAGCTTCGTATTCCAGGTGTTCAGCAGGTTTCGCTGAAAGTCAAGCTGGCCGACCTGTCCCGTTCCAACGGAACATCCAGCGGTGTTGATTTTCAGGTAAATATTGACGGCGGCAAGGCCGTAGTTTCGAGCCTCATGGGCGCGTTTTCCGGTGGCGGCGGTCTGTTGACTTACTCAAGCGCGGACGTGAAATTTGGCCTTGACTTTCTGGTCGGGCAGGGTATCGTGCGTCAGATGAGCGAATCTACGCTGGTCACGATGAGCGGAACGTCAGCTTCTCTGAGTACGGGTGGTGAGATTCCGGTCCCGACGGTCACCGGGGTTGACGGAGCTAGCGCGGTTTCCACCAGTTTCCGTCCTTACGGTACGGTCATCAACTTCCTTCCGATTGTCATGGATAAAGACCTGATTCGTTTGAAGATCAGTTCAGAATTCAGCTCACTCAGCGATGAAGGAAATGAGATTTCCGGGGTTCCGAACCTTGAATCCCGATCATTGGACAGCGATGTGCAGATGCGTGAAGGTCAGACTTTCGCCCTTGGCACGACCCTGGAAGATAATTATTCCGCGAATAATCACAGTAATCTTCCGATTTTCAGCAATCTCATTGGGCACAAAAGCAAGTCCCGCGGCGAACGTGAAATGGTTATTCTCGTTTCTCCGGAACTGGTTTGCCCGATGGAACCGGATGAAGTTCCCCCGCTGCCTGGTTTTGACGTGACGGAACCAACGAATGCCCAATTCCATATTCTGGGGCGTTTGGAAGGCACTCCGACTCGCGACTACCGCAGTACTGTTTGGCCCTCACTGCGTAACCGTTACCTTTCTGGAGGCTCTGCGATTATCAGCGGTCCATATGGGCATTAAATCTGGTTCATGCGAAGGGATGAAACGGAATACTGCCCAAATCCCTTTGCCTCCCTTCGTCTGATTCGATTGGCGGGCATGGACAGTTAAAGGAATAGCGATACCATGCCCTCCACTAAAATTTCAACTGTTCCAATCAATTAAACCTTTTTAAGAGGTTCATCATGTTTACGATTCGAAAATTTCATATCATGCTCAGTACTTGCGCTTTGCTTCTGTCATTGGGGGCCGCAATTGCTGAAGCTGGTTTTCCCTGCCGTAATGGAAGCGGTCAGAATTCCGCGTGTTTTGGCGGACGTTCCTGGAATAAACCGGCTTTCCCGCCTTACGATCGTCCGTTCCCGCTCGGACAGGTTTCCGACGCGTTTCATGAAATTCAGCAAACGAATGCGGAAGCAGCGGATTTTATTCTGTATGATTACGAATTTGCCGTCGGTGAGGAAGTGATTCTCACCCCGAAAGGACGCGAGCACATGACGCAGATCGCCCGGCGCTTGCCTCATGTTCCCTTTCCGATTGTCATTGAGATGACGGAAAAGACGAACGATGTCAAAGAGAATCAGAGACTTGCGCGTGTTGACGAAAAACGACGTGAAAATGTCGTAAATTGGCTTCAGAAATTCTATGAGGAAGATCCAACGGTTACTCCCGAAGAAATCGCTGGACGTGTCGTCATTGCTCCGGATTTTGAATATCAGGTTCGAGCTGAACGGGCTATTGATAGTTTTAATTACTCGGAATCCTACGGAAACTATGGCGGCCAAGGCGGCAGTTTCGGAGGAAGAGGTTTCAGTCGTTAAACAGTATTTTCAAAGAGGCGGCGCAAACCGCCTCTTTTTTTTGCTAAAAGCAGAGAATTTTTTCATGATTTTTTTGCTTTTTCATCGTTTAATTCATTTCGCCAGACTCTTCCTGTCTTTCAATTTCCTGGTAGATTTCACCATTGGATTTTCTTTGAGGAATTTCATCTTCAGAACTTTATTTCATTGGACAGGGAAGGTATCCGCTATTTTCCGTGAAACCCATGCGTTTTCTTTTCCCAAACGTTTTTTCTCCTGGATTCTTTTGCTTTTTCTTGCTGAAAAGCAGTTTTTGGAAGGTCCCTTTACTTTTTTGAAAATTATGGTATTTTAAAAGGATATTCATGGAACTGAAAAATTCAGAATCCGATTTTTTGAAAACGTGATTGTCATCAGCGGAATCAAATCGCGCGGCAGTCCGCCATCCCCAATAAGAAAGAGACAGAGATGAGAAAATCCAATTCCCGAGACGTTCGTATCCTTTTTTCCGGATTATTCGCAGCCGTAATGACCATAAATTGCCTGCCTTCTGTTTGGGCGGTTACTCCAGCGGAACTTGAGGCGGCAGGTGCGAAAGTGCGTTTAAATCCTGCTGGCGCGGTTTTGGTAATTGATGCCCGGCAGGCTGAAGGATTCAGCGGAGAAATACTGTCAGATCTTCCAGCTCTCAAAGATCTTAAAATTAATGGTTCCCAGGTAACAGACCAAACGCTTCCCAATCTTGCCTCATTTACCGCTTTAACGAGTTTGGCGCTGGATAAGACCGGGATTACGGATGCCGCGCTCATGAAGATTGCCGCGCTCCCGGTTCTCAGTCAGCTTTTCCTGGCGGAAACCAATATTTCGGATGCTGGAACTGCCCAGCTTAAACTTGACCGTTTTATCCGTCTTCGTTTTGCCGGAACAAAAATTACGGATGAAACGCTTAAGCGTCTGGCCGTTTCCCAAAAACTTCAGAGTCTCGACGTGAGTAATACTTCCGTTTCTTCGTTTGGAGCGCAGGCTCTTCGAGCCATTCCGACACTCGAGGACTTGAATTTTTACTCCACGAATCTGGACGATGCTGCCTGCGGCGCGTTTTCGCAGATGCCTCAGCTCAAAAAACTGAATCTGGACAAAACAAAAGTCACGGATTGCGGAGTCGCGCGGATTGCCAATCTTCCCGCCCTGGAGTTTCTTCATCTCGGCCGAACGTGCGTGACAGATGAATGTGTTCCGGATCTTCTCAAAATGAAGAGCCTTAAAAAACTTCATGTCACTCGTACTCAAATTACTCCGGAAGGAGCGGCACGATTGACTGCAGGACTCCCGCAATGTGAAGTAATTTTTGAGGTGGAAGAGTAAGTGGAAAAATCTCCGGAATCTATCGATTTTAGAGTGTTTATTTTAGACAGGCATATGATAGAAACAGTCTCTTAAATCACAGAAAACGGCAGCCTGAATACGAAAATTCAGACTGCCGTAATTGGTATCTCAGGAGGAAAAGCGAATGCCGCAGTATTGCTCCTTCAATACTGCTTCCCCAAATTCAAGACGCTTCTTCATCCCAAATCCTGCCATCCCCAGTGGTATCGGTTTGTCGAATTTCAGGAAAAGTAAGGAGAAAAGTCATCCCTCATGGATACTTTAATTTTAACACGTAAAAACCAAAAAAGCAAGTGCCGCAAAAGAAAAAATCCATAAAAACGTTAAATTTTCTAAAAATTTTTGATCCTTTGATTAAACTCTGATTTTCCCTTATCTTTACTCTGAAAAAACATTAAAAATACGTAAAACAGGGAATCTTCCGAAAGCGTTTTTTCCCGGCGGTTAAAATCCTTTTTCCAGAGTTAAGGTTTCAATATGATCCGTATTTCTGGAAATGGAATTTTTGGAAGATTCTCCAATTTCGCGTAAAGCTCAGCAAAACGTTTTCTTTGTCGAATTTTCTGTTTTCTATTTCTACTTGTTTTCTTCTGGTGAGTCCTGGTATTTTCTTTGATATTTGTTTTTTTGAAAAATTCTTCATTTTTATTTAAAAAGTTTTAAAAAAAGCGAGAGCAGGGCTGGACAAATTAAACATTTTCTGTTACTCTTAAGAATTAAACGATAAAAGTAAAAAAATCAGGTAAGCCAAAGTCATGAGTTTATTCCTTCGTACTGCTGAAGAAGCCATTTCCATTTTCTATCAGGCCGCGGAAGCCAATACGCAAACCGCGGCTCAGGATGGAAATATCGTGAAATTGGACCAGCGAAACGCCAAGGACGTTTTGCTTACTGGTGACCTTCACGGAAATGAGATTAATTATTCCGGCATTATTCAGAAAGCGGCTCTTGATCAAAATCCAGAAAGACATCTTGTTTTTCAGGAGATATGCCATGGCGGTCCACAGTTTTTGGAAGGCGGCTGCCGTTCTCATCGTTTGCTGACAGAAGTCGCGGGTATGAAAGTTCGTTATCCAAACCGTGTTCATCATATCATGAGCAATCACGAATTGGCCGAATTAACCCAGTACCCGATCCAAAAGAACCGTCAGCTCCTTAACGCGGCTTTTTCAGCCGGTATGCGGCATGACTATGGTCCTTTCGCGAAAGATGTGCGAACGGCCATGCTTTACTATCTGGAGACTTGCCCTCTCGCGGTTAAAATATCGGATCATGTTTTTTTCTCCCACAGTATTCCAGACCAGCTTGACGATAATGGACGCTTTTTTGATGAAACCATTTTTTATCGTGCCTTGGATCCGGGATCTGACCTGATTCGAAATGGTTCTGTTTATCGACTGGTTTGGGGAAGAGACTATCGTCAGGAAAACGCGGATCGTTTTGCTCAGACAATTAACGCGGAAATCCTTATCTGCGGGCATGACCCATGCCTTGAGGGATTCAAGTTCCCAAATAGCCGGCAGGCAGTCATTGATTGCAGTTCAAATCATCCGCACTGCATGCTAATTCCTACTGCTGACAGACTGACCCAATGGAATTACCGGACATACGTTACGCCAGTCCCAATTCCGGAAAATTGAGCTTTACCCAGAATATCCTCGGAAAATCAGATATTTGTCAACAATAATTCGGAAGTGCTTCTTTTTTGAAAAATATCGGAGAGTGCTCTGAAGAAGCAAAAGAAGATAAAATAAATTTTATGAAATGTTCACTGAAACCAGCGGAACAGCCGGTTCAGAAATTTTTCCTTCATTCATTTCAAATTGAAACGATTTCAAAATGTCAAAACCTGAAACCATCCATTGGGAAGGCGATGCGAACGGCACGCTCTTCATGATTGACCAGACTCTTCTTCCGGTTGAATTTCGTGAGATTGATTTCTCGAAAGGCTGCGTTGAGAAAGTGTGGGAAGCAATTCACTCACTTCGTGTCCGCGGCGCGCCGGCAATTGGAATCGCAGCAGCGTACGGCGTGTGCATTGGGATTCAGCCTGTCCTGAATGAGATGGATGAAGATAAATTCTTTGCCAAACTGAATGAAGTCATTGACTATCTTGCCGGAAGCCGACCGACCGCGGTGAATCTTTTTTGGGCTTTGGACCGAATGAGAGATGTCGCCAATTCCGTAAAGCAGTTAATGGACGTGACTCAAACCTTCCATCCGATGGAGGTTGCCAACCGGCTTCTGATGGAAGCCCGCGCGATTCATGAGGAAGACCGGGAAATTTGTCGGGCGATTGGACGTTTCGGAGCTGAACTTTTGCCGGATGGAGCTGGTGTTCTGACGCACTGCAATGCGGGCGGACTCGCCACCGCGGACTATGGAACCGCTCTGGCTGCCTTCTTCTGGGCTGCTGAACATGGAAAAAAGCTCCATATTTACGCCGATGAAACGAGGCCGCTTCTTCAAGGGGCAAGACTCACCGCCTGGGAATTGAAGGAACACGGAATTCCCGTTACTCTCATCTGCGATAATATGGCGGCTCAAGTCATGCGTGAAGGAAAAATTCAGGCGGTTGTCGTCGGGGCGGATCGAATTACCGCTAATGGAGATACTGCCAATAAAATTGGAACGTATTCCGTGGCGTGCCTCGCGCATCTGCACAATATCCCATTTTACGTAGCGGCTCCGAAGAGTACTTTCGATCTTACGCTCGCTGCGGGAGAGCAAATTCCAATTGAGCAGCGTTCTCCGCTGGAAGTGACCCATGGTTTCGGCAAGCAGACCGCGCCGGATGGAATTGATGTCTTCAATCCCGCCTTTGACGTTACCCCCGCCAAATATATCGCGGGAATCATTACGGAATTGGGGGTCATTTCGCCCGTAACAGAAGAAAATATTCGTAAAGTATTGGGTTAGAAAGGAAATAAACGATTAAAAGTTTCCAGATTTTATGAACAAACCGTTTTTTTATCGGTTTTCAATTTTTAGTTACGAATGAATTCGGATAAAATATCAATTTAAAATTTTCACTTCCTCGATAAGAGGTCCAGGAATTTTAAATCCACGAATTTACCGAATGACTCTGAAAAAGTCTGATTTCGGGAAAATGCGGTGAATCTTTTCGGATTTTTCCAAATCAGACTCCTTATTTGGAGAATTTTCTTTCGGCATTCATTTGAGAACTTCCTGTACTCCTTAACGATTTCGCGGACATTCATGAAAGGATACCGACATTTTTTTAACTTTATTGTTTTGTGGAACACGCGGCGGCTTCAGCCTCTGGTGCTGATACTTTGCTGCGCGTTTTTCCTTACTTTTTCCGCCTGTCATTCCTACTCTAAAAAGGTTTTTCAGGCTCGTGAGGCTTTTTACTGCAGTAATTTGGAAAGTGCCGTAAATTCCATCTGTGAAGAACGTAAGAAAGCGGTAAACGCGAAAAATAAAGATGTTTTGAAACTGGAAGAAGCAATGATTCGCCTCTGCCAGGGAAATTTCCGCGAATCAGAAACTCTTTTGAGAGAGGTTCGGGATTCTTTCGACAACCTGGAAAATCAGAAGCTCAAAAACAATGCGGAAAAAGCCGCTTCCATGCTGGCTGATGACTGCATTCTTGCCTATCCCGGAGAAGATTACGAAAAAGTAATGATTCGTGTCATGCTTGCTCTGAACAGTTTGATGATGAATGGGGAGGATGTCCGCGCTTACGCCAATCAGATTAACCTGAAACAGGAAGAAATCATCGCGAAAAGCGAGGTAGATCCGGAAACAAAAGAAAAGGTTAAAAAATCTTACCGGAATCTCGCCATCGCTCCCTATCTCTGCGGAATCCTTGATGACGAAAACATTTCCGCTCAGCAGGATCAGGTCCGGGAATTTACGAAAGTAACCCAGTGGTCGCCAAATTTTCATGGCGGGCGTGAAATGCTGGAACGCGCGAAAAATGGGGTTCATTCGCAGAAAGGAAACGGCGTGGTCTACGTTTTCGCGCTTGTCGGGCATGGGCCGTTTAAACGGGAGGTAAACGCTGAAGTGACTCAGGCGGCCATGCTCATTTCGGACATCATCATTTCTTCAGCCTCCAAACATACCGTAACGCCAACGATTGCCCCGGTTCCAATTCCGGAAATTACTCTGGCACCATGCCGTTACCGTGCCGCGAAAGTAACGACTGGCGATGGAAAGAGCGTATTGACTGAAAAGATTACGGACATTAACACCATGGCAATTGAGCAGTTTGAAGTAAACAAACCGTGGATTATTGCCAGGGCAGCTGCGAGACGGGCCGTAAAAAAGGCTGGACTTTACGGAGTAAAAGAAGTTGCCGGAACCAACTCTCCCGAGGCGGAATTGCTCGTTGATCTGGTTGGAATTCTTTGGGAAGCCTCGGAAGAAGCTGACACGCGGTGCTGGAATCTGCTCCCAGGGTCCATTCAGGTTGCTCGCCTTGAATTGCCGGCTGGAGAGCATTCACTTCAACTCTCCGCCTCTGAAAAAAGTTTTCAACACCCAAATTCAGTACCTGGATTTTCATTCCATGAGAGTCCTGCTCAATACCGTGTGAATTATCCAACTTTTGAAACGGATCCTGCCTCGCCAGTTCTCTCTCAACCTTCCGCAAAAAAGCCGTTTCAGGCGGAACCGCATACTCGCAAGGTATGGAAAAAGCTTCTTCTTGCCGAAGGACTGAATCCCTCCTCGTGTCGCGTTCAGGTCAACGTTCTGGACGGTCGAAACACTTACGTTCTGGTTTATTTTGGAGATTACGGATTAATTGGTGAACCGCATGTCAGCGGACAATAAAAATCCTGCGGCTCCTCACTCCGATTCACTCCACTCCGGCTTCAATTTCAGAATGAAACGCGAAACCGGATTTCAACAAAACTAAAATGAATAAACAGACTCTGACAGAAGCTTTTCGGGAAAATTACGAACGCCTCCAAAATCTGGCCTGACGCAATGCGCCGCCGAAATTGACACGAATTCTTTCTCCAGAAGACGTCGTTCAGGAAACGTTAACCATCGCGTGTGGAAAAAATCATTTTTTGGAAATAATCCTAAAATTTCGATTTATTTTAAACTGCGTATTATCCTTTTTCAAACCCTGGCCGCGCTGGAACGCAAATATCTGAAATATCAAAAACAGAGTCTCAAACACGAGATTCCCTTTTCAATAAATTCAGATGATGAAAGTTCGCAAGCTCAAATTTCATGGGAAGACTTTGCGGAAACCATGACCTTGCCTCTTTCAAAAATCACAAGAAGCGAGCGTAACCAGTTACTTCACGATGCGTTAAAAACGCTGACGGAAGCTGATCGAGAAATTCTGATTTTACGCCACTTTGACGGACTTTCCATTCAAAAATGCGCGGACTCCCTCGGAATCACCGCAAAAGCGGCCAGTATGCGGCACATTCGCGCAATTGCGTGTCTTCAGTAAATTTTACTCGAAAAAAATGGCGAAAATCCGCAAATTGCAGACTATGCCGAACGTTTTCCAAAATATGCGGACCAACTCTCAAATATCCTTCCTGTCCTCCTGAGATTGGAGCGCTGCGACTCTTTGGATTCCATTGCTGATTTGACGGACAATTTTCACGCTTCTCTGAACGACGGCGAGCTTCCGGAATTGGACGGAACGGATTTTCGTCTCTTAAAAAAATTGGAAGCGGCGGCATGGGAACGGTCTACGAGGCGCTCCAGATCTCGTTGAATCGGCATGTCGCAGTCAAACTGCTGTCCGCTAACCTGCTCGACGACCCGTTTCATCGAAAACTCTTTGAAAACGAATCGCGTTTGGCCGCAATACTTCATCATCCCAATATTGTGCAGATTTTCAGCGCGGAAAAAAGTCGGCAATTTTGTTGCTTCGCGATGGAACTGGTTGATGGAAAGCCCCTGAACGAATGCGCGTTTCATTCCATACGTGAAATTGCCTCCGTCGGACTTCAAGCCGCTCAGGCCCTGGCTGAAAATAACGCCGATTACGAAAAACTCCAGGCCCTGACGTTACTAAAAAAACTGCTAACCGCCGACTCTCGAAATCCTGAATACCGTTTTCAATTCGTAATACTCCTGACGTTTGCCCCGGAGCTTTTTCGCTCGGAACGACTCGGCGGACTCGAACCAAACGCACTGCAAATTTTGAAGGTTCTGTGCGACGAATTTCCTGAGCGCCCCGAATACGCCCTGGCTTTTGTTCAATGCTTGACGCGCAAATTGAAGCTTATTCGGAAAAATGAGCTTTCTCGACAAACCGCCGACACTTCCCGCAAAATCTCCGAGCTTTCGCCCGAAAATTCACGGACGAGTTGCTCGGAAAATTTCCGACGGTTCCCGAGGTCATTTCAACGTTCATTGATTTTGAATCAGCTCTGATTAATCACATGCGAAAAACTGGAAATCCGCGACAACCGATCAAAAGAAGAAAAAGAATTGCGTCTGGAAATCAAACAGGAGCTGGAACGCTATCAGGGGCCGCTAAAAAACGAATTTCAGGAACAGCTTGATGATTTTTCCAAAACGTCAGGCTGAATTTAAATCCAAAATTTTCCGCTCCGTGGGATTTACGAACATCAAAAAATGTGGTATACTATGTGAAAGGAAGGGACGTTTGACGACGTCGAGCCGCGATTTATTTCCAGTAGCTTTCCTGCGCGACGCAAAGTTTTTTCCCAAACGCCTTCTTCCTGTCCCTGGATTCAGACGACTCGACACAAATAGCGCATAAAAACAGCGTGGCGGAAAAAACGCAACGGAAACTGATTTTCAGCCGCGGGTTTTCCTGAAGATTTCCCGTCTGAAAGTCACACGTGCCGGATAGTTGTTTGAGAATTTCGTTTTTTATTTCATTTTTCACGTTTAACCATGAAGAATTTTCGGCTTGCTATCCTCCAGCGTTTTCAGGCTCTGCAATGCGCCGGAGTTGAAGAAATCTCCCGCGTTACGGCAGAAAAGCTCCTTGAAACGCTCCAGGAACAGGAAACGAACGTTCAAATTTCGTCCGCCAAAGCTCCAGACTTCGGAAACGTCCAATCGCGCGTTAACGTCGGCAGATCCGACGATTCGTCCCGATTACCGCAGCCTCCGACGAAAACCAACGCCTCATTCGCGCCAAAAGTTACGCCGTCGCCAGATGGACAATCTGGCACCCCCTTCAAAACGTCAAGTCGTTACGGCGCATCTGAAAGCTGTGGCACGTCCGGCAATTACGGGAACTCACCGTACGCCGCGACGCAGGAAACGTCCCTTTCCAGAAACTCAAGTGCTTCCTGGTCCACGAATTCTTCACCCGACCGGTTGAACCTCAGCCGGAACCCTCGAACTATGGCCCCAAAAAGACTCCCGCTTTCTCTGGACGTTATCGTCCCTCCGCACGAGGACTACTCCTCCATTACGCAAATGGAAGATCGCCGCGAAGCCCTGCGCCTCCTCGGTGAAAAGGTCGCCGCGTGCGTACGTTGCATCGAACTGGTCTCCAACCGTACCCAAACCGTACTCGGAGTCGGAAATCCCTACGCAAAATTAATGTTTCTCGGAGAAGCCCCCGGTGCTGACGAAGACCGTCAGGGAATCCCCTTCGTGGGAAGAGCTGGGCAACTGTTGACAAAAATGATTGAAAACGGCATGAAAATCAATCGCGACGAGGAAACCTTCATCTGCAATATCCTGCGTTGCCGTCCGCCGGGAAACCGCGCCCCGTTACCGGAAGAAGCGTTCCGTTGTCGCGCTTTTCTCGACGCTCAGATCGATATCGTGAAGCCGGAATTCATCTGCTGTCTGGGTGCCTCCGCCGCTCAGTACCTTCTCGACACGACGACCACCATCAGCAAAATGCGTCTGAAAGAATTTTCATACCGCGGCGCCCGCGTCGTCTGCACCTACCATCCGGCTTACCTTTTACGTAATCCGGCTCAAAAAGCCGCTACCTGGCAGGACCTTCAGTTTCTGATGAAACTCATGGGACTTCCTCTGCCGGATAGCAATCCATAAAAGATAAATACTAAAATCTCATTTTATATTGACAAAACGGAGTGTTGGAAACACTTCGTTTTTTTGTTTCCGGAATTCTGATTAAAACTTTTACTTCCGTGGACGGAAAATTCGCGTTCTCAAAACTCCGTTCGGATTCCAAAAACAAAAAAAGACGGAACAGACTGTTCTGCTCCGCCTTTTCTTAACTCATGCCCGTGAGGGAAACCTCACGTTTTCGATTACTCGTGTTTCAGCTCGGAAAGCTGTTTGTAGTAATCGTAGCGATTGTTGATGTCGCCCTGACCTTCCGCGAGGAACGCTTCCGTCTGCTCGGCCGTGTTGAGGAGCTTGAGCGTCTTGAAGCGGTTCTGCTTCATGGCAAATTCCTTGAACTCGCCTTCCGGAGCCTTGCTGTCGAGGTGGAACGGGGTCTCGTCGGCCGGATTGTAGTGGTACAGCGGCCAGTATCCGCACTTGACGGCTTCTTTCTGCAGTTCCAGCCCCTGGAGCATGTCGATACCGTGGTTGATGCAGTGCGAGTACGCAATGATGAGGGACGGACCGTCGTGAGCTTCCGCTTCGATCATGACCTTCAGAGCGTGCGCCGGATTGGCGGCGATGGAGATCTGACCAACGTAAACGTTGCCGTAAGAGGCGGCCATCAT
>JAFQUP010000122.1 GCA_017408405.1 Thermoguttaceae bacterium | reverse complement strand
TCACGGCGACGACATCAAGGCGCGGGACCGTAAAGGAAACAGCGTCCTTCTTTTGGCCAGAGACCCTGAGAAACTCCTTTTCCTGCTCGATGCCGGAGCGGAAGTAAATGCCGAGAATGAAATGCACGAAACGGTCATGACCCATTTTCTTAACCGGCTCGGAAAGGAAGTTAAATGGGGCGATCCAGAAAACCTTCCGTTCCTCAAGGAACTGCTTCAGCGCGGATACGACATGACCCGATTTCGGAAAGAAGCGGGGATTTTCCTCAGCCAAAAAGCCTGGCAATGGTCCGGGAACGATGAATGTACCGATCTCGTCATTTTCCTTTTGAATCAGGGAGCGGAATTTCCGCCGGGCAATGTTACCCAACAGACGCCGCTTCACAAACTGTGCGCTGATTTCAGGATGGAATATGATTCGGAAACTTTGCGTTTCATCTTCGAATATCTCGTGAGATATTACGACGTGAATGCCCGGGACGAAAAAGGCCGGACACCGATCTTCTACGCCGCTGAGCGCAGACATCTTTCCCTGATAGAACTCCTTCATGAAGCGGGCGCGGATCTAAACGTGAAAGATCATGAAGGCTGGATACCGGTGGATATGCTTAACTTTCGGTACTGCGGCACAAAGAGCATCGCCTGGTTCCTCGATCGCGGGATCGACATTGATCATCAGAATCGGAATGGAAACACCTTCCTTCACCGGGCCGTTCTCAACGAGGGAATTTGGGAAATGGAAATCGCGGAATTTCTGGTACACCGGGGCGCGAATCGATCGCTGAAGAATAAAAAAGGGGAGACCGCGTTGGATATTTACCTCAAGCGTAACGGTACATACTCGTACTATAAAGCGATATTAGATCCCAAACCAGGCGCCCCAATACCACCCAAATTATACCAATAAAAAATCGAATGGAGACAAAAATGCGTTCCCTTGCCCCCAATCCGGTCATTTTCTTCCTCTTTTTCGTCCTTTTCCTTTCCGCGTTCCCGCTCATGGCAGAGGAACGGAAAGCAGGCGAGAAACTCGTTCTGAACGACGCTGGGATCGAGTACGTTTTCCGCTGGTGTCCGCCGGGCGAATTCACGATGGGAAGTTCCTTTGAAGAATGGTACGAATCCCGCTACCCGTACGATTTCAACGAACCGCGGCACACCGTCCGTCTGACGCGCGGTTTCTGGCTTCTCGAAACGCCCGTCACGGTCCGGATGTACCGCAAATTCGCGGAGGAGACCGGGCACGACAGCGGGAAAGGACTGAACGGCCTCGGCGGTTTCGGCTGGCATGACGGACAGATCGTTCAGGCGGAAGGGATCGACTGGACGAATCCGGGTTTCCCGCAGACCGACGACCATCCTGCCGTCTGCATCACGTGGGAAGATGCCGTTTCGTTCTGCCGCTGGCTCTCCGAGCGTCTGAAACGGACCGTGACGCTCCCGACGGAAGCCCAGTGGGAATACGCCGCCCGCGCAGGAACGCAGACCGTCTTTTTCTTCGGAGACGACCGGGAAGAAATGGTCCATTACGGAAATGTAGTGGACGAAACGTTCCGCGAAAAGGCGGGATTTCCGAAATCTCCGGGGATCCCCGAATTCCGCGACGGCTTTTTCTTCACCTCGCCCGTCCGTTCGTTCAGGCCGAATCCGTGGGGACTCTACGATCTGTACGGAAACGTCTTCGAATCGTGCCTCGACTGGTACGGCGAATACCCGACAGAAAGCGTGACGGACCCCGTCGGCCCTCCCGTCGGACAGTACCGAACGAATCGCGGCGGAAGCTGGGATTTCCTCATCCGCAGTGCACGAAGCGGTGCCCGAAGCTGGGATGCCCCCAACGTGCTTGACGCGGCTTTGGGATTTCGACTCTGCATTCCAGAGTGAGCTTGCTGATTTCAGAGCCGAAATCGCATAGTTCTGCGGAACTCCTTCCTTATTCCCGTGTCTTTCATAGGCCATTCAGTTCGGACCGGACAATTTTCAGCCTCTCTGGAAAAGCGTTTGGATTTGAGAATGTGGTCTGCGGCAGGATCAAATCTTCGACATTGAGCGCATCCGCGACCACGTCTTCCGTTGCTCTCGACATTGGGAACAGATACGGCATCTCTTAGAGACCGGTGTCCCGGAACGGAAGTAAGTTGACTTCAGATTAGTAAAAAACACCGGCCCGCCTGAATTCAGACCGACCGGTGTTAAACGCGCCATCAAAGAAATTTACTGGTACGAAACGATCTCGCCGTCCGCGCGGTTTCCGAGATGCTGGTGCGCTTCCAGGTCGATACTGTAGGAAATGCGCTGTACGGAACCATCGCAAAAGACGAATCCCAACGTTCCGGCATGAGCGCTTCCGAACTGCTGGCGGGCATTGTATCCGTTCCGATCCTGGGAAGGCGCAAGTTCCGTTCCGCGGCAGTTGTCCGGGTCGGCACCGCAGAATACGCCGCTGTCATCGCAGCAGCAGGATAGTTCGTAAACTTCCGGTCTTCGGAATTTTTCTCCGATCAGATACGTGTTGGAAGTCCCGTCACGGATCTCACCGATCGAGATCTCCGAAGTGGAAAGTATAACCCCATTGTAGTCCTGGTTTACGAAACCTTCGTTCTTGTCCGCCTTGTCATAAGATCCGGGATACCCCGACGTATTGACGGCCGCCGTCTCGCCAAAGTTGGAGGCATAGTCTCCCTTCGCCAATTCCGAGGCGCTGTTACAGTTGCTTTTAGGCGGATTACCAGCCTGATAGAGCTTGGGAGTTCTGCGGGAGGGGCAATGGAATACGGGCAGGGGAGTCTGGTTTGCCCGCGTGATCTCCGCTTTTGCGGGTGTCGAGGGGTTGTTGTTCGAGGTAGACTGGAAAAGCGCGTTCTGTTCCAGGAACGGCAGAAGCGAGAATGTCCAGCCTCCGGGTTGTTGCTTTCCAAACCCACGGTCCGCATCACCTGCCCAGCTGCCCATCCAGCCGGCAGACGGGAATGACTGGATCTGGGACTCATAGTTTAGCGATGCCAAACCCAGCTGTTTCAGATTATTGGAACACTGCATTTGCCGTGCTGCTTCACGAGCCTGCTGTACTGCAGGGAGAAGAAGTCCAACCAACATTCCGATAATCGCGATAACGACCAGAAGTTCAACTAAAGTAAACGCGTTTTTTTTCATATTTACCTTATCCTGAAATAAATGTCGCGGTTCCACGCTTCCTCTACCGCTGAAGGAAGCCTAATTTCCTGAAATACAGAAAATTTAGCGGGAACACATCAAGAAATTTCCCCATAAGCAGTATTCGTTTATTTTGTTTGTGAGGCTGGCCTAACGTTTCTTTCTCCATAAAAGAAACAGCGTACCGGAGAGCAGCAGGATCCACGTTCCCGGTTCCGGCACGTTGTCGAACGTGAGGCTTGAACCGTTCAGGGCGTTAAAAGCCGAGAGGTCGTAGTTCATGAAGCTCAGTCCGTCGTCGTCGAGCGTCAGGTTGGTGAACGCGATGAATTCTCCCCGATGTTCTGCCGAAATTCCGGAATTGGCATCGGCCATCTGAAGGTTGAGGTACTCCGCCAGCTCATCCAGGTCCCCTTCGCCAGAGGCATGAAGAAGGAGCGTGAAGTCGGAATTGGGCGTTCCGCTGATGGTGACCCAGCCGGATTCACCGATATTTCCTTCTGCAGTTGCCATTCCGTCTGCGACGAGTGCTTCGGCAGCCAGTTCTTCATTGAAGACCAACTCTGCCGTGTTGCCATTCACCTGGAGATCCCAGTAGTCGCCGACCGTCGTGAGGGAGGCGGGATCCCAGGTCAGCGTCCCCGCAGTGGAGACGACCGTATTGTTCGGAACATCATCCATAAACGCCGCGCCGTCGTAGAAGTACTTCGACGTATCGACCGTGACGGCACTCAGGATCCGCCCGATGCCGTTTGCCCGGACCGTTGAGACCGCAGGAACGAGTGAACCGTCAGCGTTCAGTTTAAGTCCGTCGGCAATGAAGTTCACGTTTCCGGTCGATTTCCAGTCCAGGTCTCTTCCGATGCTCCACGTGGATCCGGAGCCATAAATATTCACGTCCGCGCCG
>JAFQUP010000121.1 GCA_017408405.1 Thermoguttaceae bacterium | reverse complement strand
CGGAGTTTGAGGTACTTTCTTCGGTTTCCGATCTCCCTGGCTTTTTCTTCGGAAATTCTCCCAACGACCAGCTCGATCCGCTCTTCATCGGAAAGCGCGTCCACCGCGCTGAAATCGATTTCATCGTCCCTCCCAAACTTTTCCGAATCGGGAACCGCTCCGGCGATGAGTTTCCCCGAACCGGCTTCGCGAGCGGAAAGTTCGGCGGTGAACGGGTTCAGGCAGAGCGCGAGGAACGCGAAAATCAAAATGGATCTTTTTTTCAAGTTTTTCATGTTCTTCTCGGCTCGCTAAAAGGCGGAAAGGGGGACTTTTTCTGTCAGGGCCATCATCTGGATATTCCCTGAAAGCGCGACTGGTTCACGTGATTCTCTCAGGCATTTTTCGAGTTTTTCCTGGTAAAACGGCGACAGAGCGGGAAGAAGGTGCTCCGGCGCGATCCAGCGGAGATGATCGATCCCGCTTACGTTTTCCGGCGTGTTCGTGACGACGAAACTTGCCCACAGATTGTACCGCGCCTGATTCAGGATCCGGCCTTTTTCCAGAAGTTCCTGAACCTGCTGCCGGATCTGAAAAACGGTGTCCGGATCGCTCTCCATCAACAGCGCGAATTCGTCTGTTTCCAGTTGAGTCTGCGCGAACTTCTGGATCTTTTCCATGAACAGGTACGTTTTGCCTTTCGCGAATGGTTCCGTGCTTTTCCAATCCCGATCGCTGAACTGCTGATTGAATTCGTCCCAGTTCTCCTTTTCGATCTCATCTCTCAGCGTCAGCCACTCGTTCTCAAGCTCCCTGAGTCCCGCCTGAATCTCAGCCAGCGTGTCGTTGGTTTCCGTTCCAGCGATTTCCTCGATTTCCTCTATTTCCGCGTTTTCCACGGAATCGGTCTCGGCGTCGTCCGTCAGTTTCTTTTCCAGCTCCGCGAGGCAAAGGTCCACTTCCTGCTGAACGTTCCAGAAACGCTCAAATTCCGCGCGTGTCCGGCATTTCAGCGAGGTGTCCTCAAATGGAAGGGCGAACGCTTCGAGCATCGCGAGTTTGACTTCATCCGACGTGGAACTCTTTTCCAGAAACGGCCGGTAAATCGCCCAGAAAGCCGCGTACGCTTCGGGAAATTCGGCCCCCTGCGCGAGAGCCGCTTCGATCATTGCCCCGCCTTTTTCCGCGCCGGCGTTTTGGGGATCTTGAGCCAGCGTCAGTCCTTCCCGAAACATCTCGGTCAGTTCCCAAACGGCTGCCTCACGTTCCGCAGAATGAGCCTCCGAAACTGGTTTTCGCGCGGCCGCGGCAGACTGCGGCGCTCCGGCGGACGGTGCGGCTCCGGCACTGGAAAACGTCTGCGAAACGAGGATCCCGCCCGTCATGATCGAGACCGCAGCGATTCCCGCCGCGATAAAGTTCATTTTTCTGTTCGTCATTTTACTGTTTCTCCTTCACTTCCTCAAAAATGATCCGGCTCGCACGCTCTTTCGACATCATGGACGGCAGCTGCTGACGGATCTCCGACTTGAAAGAATCGGCCGTCAGGTCCACGAACTCCAAAACCATGGGAGAATCGAGCAGCGGCGAGGTGTCTTCCACGTGGATGGAGTAAATGTGCGCGCAGCCCGCTTTCACGAGAAAAAGGTTCTTCTCATCGGGAGCAAAATCGTTCTGCCAGGAACGCGGAGCGCTTGAGCGTGCGTATTTTGAATTCACGCCGCAGGGTCCGCCGTTTTCCATCACGAAAACACGCATATTCGGATCTTTTGTCGCGAGGAGCGGACGCGCTTCCGAGCGGACCGGCGCGCCTTCGGGGATCCGGATAGACTTCACGCGGTAAAGGTGCTGAACGCCCTGGAATTTCAGAACGCAGGAATTGCCGATTTCATCCTTTAACTCAACGCACCAGAAAAAATCGCCGGGGTGCTGGTCGATTTCCGCCTTTAATTTTTCGATCAGTTCGTCCGTCGAAATTCCAAACGAGGTGGTTTCTCCCCATGAATTCTGGAAATTAACGTCGATTTTCTCCGTAAATTCCAGATCAACGAGAAAATCTTTCATCTGAAGATCCTCATTCCTCAAACGTCCGTACTCGCCTTTCTTTCCGCCGTGCGCGTACTCCATGGCTTTCTTGTCGTTGCATTCGATCAGAATCTCCATCGGATTGCTTTCGAGAAGATTGCCCCAGGACGATTTGGACACCCCCCCGATTTTGAAACCGGTGATCTGAAAGACCTTCTTGCGTTTTTTGTCCTCGATCAGCCGGTAGAAAATCCTGTTTCCGGGAGAGATCTCAAGTTCCTGAATGGTATTGAGTTCGGTCTGGTTCAGAAACTCGGCCGCCGGAAACGTTTTGCCTTCCGCGAGAACGACATTTCCGAAGGCAGTCAAAACGTCGATCGAAAGAAGTTCCACGTCTTTTTTCGGAATCGAAAACTCATAGTCGCTCGGATCCGAAACGGAATCCATGGTCAAAAACTTTTCTGAGACCCTGGTCCGCGCGATCCGGTCCTTTTCCGTTCCGTCGTGCGAGTAGATCTCAAAATAGGGAAGGAGAGGAGGATTTAACGAAACGTCATATTTTTCCACTTTAAAATAAATCGCGTCATCTTCCTGAATGTCCTTGCTGGAAAAAGTCTCAGCGGAAGAGCTTTTTTGCTCTGAGACGGCCGCGAAAGCGATTCCTCCCAAAATCACGGAAGAAAAAATCAGGACCATGGCAAACGCGAATACGGGGCCGAAGCGCTTCATATTAAACTCCTTTTTGAAGTGAACGAATTTCAATTACCTAAAAAATGGAACTCATCTGAAAAAGAATTTATTCCATTTACTCAAGAAAACGTTCACCTGTTACATTTTTTCACGAAATACTGAAAAAATTTTTACTTTTTTTAAGATTCATCCAAAAACCGCGTCACTAATCCGGACTCGTCTGAAAATTTCACGGCGTCACGCCACCAAAATTCCTCTCCTTTGGAGGAGAGTCTCCGAAGGGGACGGGGTGGTTTTGGGCGTGAGGGGAAGGCGGTCTTTAATGGTTAATTCGGCTTCAACCACCCGCCATCCGCTATCCGCCGCGCGCGGATCAACAGAGGGGGAAAAAAGATGAATTGGGGAAAAATGCGTTTTAGGGAAGGCTAAAACACGAAAACGGGGAAATCGTTTTCGATCGCGAAAATACGGAGTGAAAGCACTTTTTAAAAATTTTTTACTTGACAAAATGGGAAAAACGCGTATAATAGGTTTTATTTGCCGATGCCTTTTCCCCGCTTTCAGGGGGGGGGACGAGGGGTTCATCGGGAAGTAATTCTGACTCTTTTGACGAGACTTTTGGGAGAAACCCAATGTTCATTCTGGAGATTCCAAAAACTATTCAGGCCCTTCATCTTACTGAACTGAACGGCCATTGGCTCATGAAATTCACCTCCGCGGACGAAAATGGCGCCGACGCGCTTTCCGCCGACGTGAATTCTGTTTCAAAATCCGTTTCTGATTCGGACGCGTCTGAAATCACGGCCGAAGATTCCAGGGAAATTTCCGCTGAGAATTTCACGCGGGACGTTTTCGAAAGCACTCTGGAAAGAAAGCGCGCCCAGGCCAGAGCGCGTCAGGCGAGAAAACGCCAGCGTGACGAAGCCGTGACGCCAAGCGTGACGAAGGATTCAAAGAGCGTGACGGAGCGCGTGACGCCAAGCGTGACGGAAGGTTCAAAGAGCGTGACGGAGCGCGTGACGCCAAGCGTG
The DNA here is from genome assembly GCA_017408405.1 of Thermoguttaceae bacterium. Lineage (GTDB taxonomy): Bacteria > Planctomycetota > Planctomycetia > Pirellulales > Thermoguttaceae > RGIG3701. Next base: position 154 of record JAFQUP010000121.1, on the reverse strand, counting down.
ACGAAGGATTCAAAGTGCGTGACGGAGCGCGTGACGCCAAGCGTGACGGAAGGTTCAAAGTGCGTGACGGAGCGCGTGACGCCAAGCGTGACGAAGGATTCAAAGTGCGTGACGGAGCGCGTGACGCCAAGCGTGACGGAAGGTTCAAAGTGCG
>JAFQUP010000120.1 GCA_017408405.1 Thermoguttaceae bacterium | reverse complement strand
CCACGCGTTCCGAATTGGCGGAGAGCAGGCGGTGAAGGAAACGCTCGAGCACTCGACGCGGACGTGCCAGGTGAACCGTCTTCTGGTTCCGAAAGACGTTTACCGCACGCCGCGCGCGTCAGCCGTGACGCGCCCCTCGGAACCGGAAGTGACGATCAGCGAGGAAGAACGCCTTGCCGTCTCCTCGATAATTTCCGCGTACCGGGAAAAGACCTTCGGCAAACGCTGAATCGCGCGGCGTGACCCGGCGTGAAAAAACGCGGGAGAGTAATTCCTCTCTCTCGCGTTCGTTCAGAAAATCAGAAAAAGTGTCATTCCCGCGGTCAGTCCTGGTTTGGCTCAAAGGCGAGCTTTACGGTTTCAGGGTTCGGCTCGGGGGTGAGCAGGGTGACGACCGGAATGACGGCGAATGGGACGAGAATGGCGAGAGTCGCGGCCAGCGTGGAATTGATTCCGAGGGCGAAGAGGACGAGATTCAAGGTAAGTCCCGTGACCATTCCGGCTGCGACGCCCTGCTTATTGAGACGTTTCCAGTAAAGCGAGTAAAGGTAGGGAGCCATGAACGCTCCGGCAACCGCCCCCCACGAGACGGACATGAGAGCGACGATGAACGAGAATTTGAAGAGAGCGAGCAAGGCGGAGATGAGGATGAAAAGTCCGTTCAGGAAACGGATGAGATAGAGCGGTTTATGCGAGGAATCATCAACGTGCGCGTGCTCTTTGTAGAGGTCAATGGCGATCGCGCTCGAGGCGACGAGAATCAGCGACGAGAGCGTTGACATCGTGGCGGAAAGGACGAGAACGACGATGACGGCCATGAGGGCCGCGGGGAGCTGGGCCTTCAGCAGACGCGGGACCAGTTCGTCATACGCGATGATTGGCTGGCCGTTTTTGAGTTTCTGACTTCCGTCTTCGTTGGTCATGAACGGCGCGGGGATTGGGATGATTTTTCCGTTTTCGTCGCGGACGTTTCCGGTATTCTGGAGTGCCAGTTCATAATTCGCGGCTTCTTCAGGGGTTGAGACGAGGGCGGGTTTTTCGTAGAAAATGTGCATCATGCTTCCGTTGAAATATCCGACGAAAACCACGATGAAGGAAAAGATGGTGGTGACCAGCGCGGCGCGGAGGATCTGCTTTTCGTCCTTGATCGCGTAGAATTTCTGGACCATTTGGGGGAGTCCCCAGACGCCGAAAGAGGTCATGAACGTCGCGCCCGCGATAATGTACCAGGGGGGCAGTTTGTGGTCGAGGTGGATGGGGTAATTGGTTTGGATGGTCGTGACGGCTTCGGTGATTCCTCCCACTTTGCCAGTGAGGATGATGAACATGATGATGGATCCGACGAGCATGACCATTCCCTGAATGAAGTCATTGAGAGTAATGGCGTGGTAGCCTCCGAGAATGAGGTAAATCGCGGTGACGAGGCACATTCCGAGCAGCGCGTAAACGAAATCGATTCCCAGAGTGATTTTGAAGAGGTAGGCCAGTCCGGTAAACGCCGCCGCACTGTACGGGAGGAGGAAAATGAAAATGATGATCGCGGCGAAGATTTTGAGCATGGGAGCGTCAAGCCTTCTGTCAAAGAATTCGGGCATGGTCATCACGCCGAGCTTTTGGGTCATCCTTCTCGTTCGGTATCCCAGGACGAACCAGGCCAGGAGACAGCCGAGGAAGGTATTTCCGGCGGAGATCCAGAGGACGTCAAGGCCGAACCCCCAGCCGAGCTGGCCGGCGAAGCCGATGAACATGACGGCCGAGTAGTAACTGGTACCATAGGCGAAAGCGGAGACCCACGGACCAAGCGAACGCCCGCCGATGAAAAAGTCGCCAAGTGTCTGGGATTTTTTCATTCCCCAAACTCCGACCCCAATCGTCAGAAAGATAAAAACCGTGACTAAAGTCCAAATCAATATCATGTGAAAACCTGAAAAAAAGATAAAAATGAGTAATTTTCAATGAATCCGCGTTAAAAAAAGAATAACGCGAGCAGAAAAAGCCCCGCGCCATTCTTTTTGATTATTTTCTTTTTCCTTTCGGAGCGCAGTTTTTGCATTTGCGCGTCATGTTTTTTTCGTTTTTCGCGTTTTTCTTTCCGCCGCCGGCACCCGTTGAGCGTTTGGGCGTGCGGGTTTTTGGGAGATCGAAATCCGCGTTTTCGTCGTGGTCCATTCGGGATTTTCGTTTTTTTCCGCCGACGCGGACGTGGTTGGTCTCAAATTTTCCGATATTTCGCGCCGCGGCAAATCGGGAGTCAGCGGAAGAGCTTCCGGAAGAGTTCACATTGAGTTTTCCGGTTGGATTCGCTCCTGCTGCGCCGCTTGCTTCCAGCGCGTCCAGCTCCTCCCAGCGGGGGAATTTTTCGAGCTGCTCCATGTCGTTTTCGTCGTCGATGAAAGGTCGGTTCCGCAGAGACGAAAGCTCAAAATGGATTTCGCGCCGATTTGAGTCAAGCTGCGCGATGTGGACGCGAACGGTGTCTCCGAGTCTGAAGCTGTGCCGGAAACCGGCAAGAGTTTGGGAACGGACGTCGTAGCGGTATCTGTCGTCCGGGAGAGCCTGAAGCGAGACCATTCCGCTGATTGGGTAATCGAGACACTCAACGAAGAACCCGGAATGATTCAGCCCGACGATGCGCGCCTCGAGATCCATGTCTCCCCTTTCGGCGAAGAAGTGAATCATCTTGGTTCGGGTAAGTTCCCGTTCCGCTTCTTCCGCGTTTTTTTCGCGATATGTCAGGTGCTTTCCCTCATCGTAGATTTTTCGAAAATTTCGTTTTGGTGAGATTCCCATGATGAAATTTTCGATTTGTCTGTGAATGGTCAGGTCGGCGTAGCGTCTGATTGGTGAGGTGAAATGGCAGTAGCAATCGCTTGCCAGCGCGTAGTGTCCCTCGATTTCCGGTGAGTACTCCGCTCTGGTCATCGCCTTGAGGACGGCCTGGTGAACGGCAAACTCATTGGGCGATCCTTTCGTCTGCTCCAGAATGCGCTGAAGCTCAAACCGATCGGCTTTTTGCGGCATGGGGATTCCCAGGTCCTCGAGAAAAAGTCCGAGCGCGTCGAATTTTTCCATGCCTGGCGCTTTGTGGACGCGGCGCATGAGGTTTGAACCGGCGGAAACGAGTTCCTGCGCGACGGCTTCATTGGCGGAAACCATGAATTCCTCGATCATTTGGTGGGATTCGGTATTTTCCTCGCGCCGGACTCCGATGACGCTTCCGTCACGGTCAAGGATGAGCTTGATTTCCGGGAGATTAATATCGAGTTTCCCTTTTTTCGTTCTTCGGTCACGGAGCAGTTTCGCGAGGTAACGCAGTTTCGCCAACGTGTCCATGACCTTCTCGGGCAGCTCGCCGCGTTCTCCCTCAAAGAAGCGGTCAACCTGCTCGTAGCTCAAACGCGCGTTGCTTCGAATGACGGAATCGCAAACTTCCACGTCAAGGCAAACGCCGGAGGGAGAGTAGGTGAGGAAGACGGTTTTCGCGAGCCGAATTCTGTCGGGCTGAAGACTGGCGATTCCGTTCGAGAGGATTTCGGGGAGCATTGGGATGACGTGGTCCGGGAGATAGACGCTGTTCCCGCGATCAAACGCCTCGCGATCCAGTCTGGAATCCGGCAGGACGAAGTGGGAGACGTCCGCGATGTGGACCGCCAAACGCGTTTTGCCGTCCTGGAAGATTTCAATGGAGACGGCATCGTCAAAGTCACGGGCAGTTTCAGGGTCGATGGTGATGGTGAAGAGATCTTTCAGAATCCTTCGTCCGTCTTTCGTCCATTCCGGTTCATCCTCTGAGGAGAAGTTTTTGTTCTCTTCGCCGTTTTCCCAAAGATGCCGATGGGCCTCCTCCCACTTCTCAAACTGTTCGGTCTGCCAACGCGCTTCGGCGAGGATTTCGTCGGAGAACCGGTCGGAGAGTCCGAACTGGCGCATGACGGCCATCGTGTCGGTTTTCAGGTCACCGCGCGGTCCGAGGACTTCGGTAATGACTCCTTCTCCCCCGCGCCACGCGGTTGGGAAAGTCAGAATTTCCATGACGACTTTGTCGCCGTCCCTGACGGAGCAGCCGCCAGTGTCCGGGATTCGAATGGGGTCGGAAAAGATTCTTCCGTCCGCCTCAACCCAGTTTCCAGAGTGATTCTCGAAATAGGTGCCGACGAAAGAACGGGTTTTTCTTTCGAGGATTTTCTCAATGACTCCGGAACGGCCTCTTTCCTTCGGACGCCTTCTCACTTCGGCTTTTCCGTGCCGCGCGCGGGGAGCGAGCCGGTCGTCATCCAAAAGTACCGAGACGAAATCGCCTGTGGCAGCGTCAAGTGTTTTTCCGGGCGGAATGAAGACGTCCTGGTCCTCATCCCCGATGTTTTCTGAATTGGGATTCAGCTCCACCTCCGCGACGAAACCGTACCCGTCGGGCATTCTCTTGAAATACCCGGCGATTCTTCGGTCATCCTCCTCCGCGTCCAGCTCCGGCCAAATGACGTGGCCCGCTCCGAAACGAAGGAGTCCCTCTTTGTTCATGTTGCGGACGAGCTTCTGGAATTCCTTGAAATCCTCTTTCAAAATGCCAATCTGCTGAGCGACGACGAGCATTTTCGCCGGAACGTACTGAGGCCGCGCGATCCACTTCAGAATCGCTTCACGGGTTTCCGCCTGCTTAAGCATGAATCCCTCCTTTGGGTGAATTTTCAGCTTTTAGCTTTCAGCCGCCGACAGCTAAAAGGCTAAAGAACCATTAAAAACTTCCACGGCGGGGCCGGTCATGAAAACGTGATTGGTTTTTTCGTCCCACTCCAGGTCCAAATCGCCTCCGAGAAGATGGATTCGGACTTTTCGGAGAGAGTTTCCGGTCAAAACGCCGGCGACACAGACGGCGGAAGCCCCGGTTCCGCAGGCGAACGTTTCACCTGTGCCGCGTTCCCAGACACGCATTTTCAGTTCGTCAGGAGCAAGGACCTGAATGAACTCAATGTTGGCACGGGCAGGAAAAACCGGATGATTTTCCATGAGCGGCCCCATTTGGAAAACCATTTCGTCCGTAATTTCATCCACGAAAGTGACGCAGTGCGGATTCCCCATTGAAACGGGCGTGACGCGGAAATTCGCGATTTCCGTTCCGTCCGCGCCGTGAATTGGAAGCGGCACGCTGATTCCGGCAGTCAGCATCGTGGGGATTTTCGGCAGGTCGAGAATCGGTTCGCCCATGTCCACGCGCAGGCGTGAGGCGGTTCCGTCCGGATTACGCTCCATAACCCGAATGATCTTTATTCCGGCCAGAGTGTCCACGGCAATTTCGTCCTTATCCGCGATTTTGCGGTCAAAAACGTATTTCGCGACACATCGGACGCCGTTCCCGCACATTTCTGACTCGGAGCCGTCCGCGTTGAACATTCGCATTTGCGCGTCTGCCTTTTCGGATGGGCAAATGAAAATCACGCCGTCACCGCCGATGCCGAAATGCCGATCGGAGAGTTGCCGAACCAGAGCCTCGCGCTTTACGGGACATTCAGGAAAGGTTTCCTCAAAACAGTTGACGTAAACGTAATCGTTTCCGCAGCCGTGCATTTTCGTGAATTTCATGGAAAATCCTTTTTTAGTTTTCAGCTTTTGGTTTTTGACTTTCAACCAGCCCGGCACCGCCTCTTAAAGGAGGGAAATCGCCTGGGGCTAAATTCCCTCTGCCAAATGTTTTCCGGGGGGAGAATCAGAGGGGAGAGGCCGCGGTCAAGAAATCACGCGCGTCCGAGATATTCGCCGGTTCGTGAATCGACACGGATGACAGTTCCTTCCTCAATGTACTCGGGGACCATGACGGTGAGTCCGGTTTCGAGGGTGGCCGGTTTGTTGCGGGAAGTGGCGGAGTTGCCTTTGACGCCGGGATCGCACTGGGTGATTTTCAGCTCGATGGAAACGGGAAGAGTGACGCCGACGGGCAAGTCATTATAGATCATGACCTGCATTCCCTCGAGTCCTTCCGTAATGTACGGTTTTTCATCGGCGACTTCGTCGAAAGTCAGTTCGTACATTTCGAAATTTTCGTCGTCCATGAAGTACATTTTTTCGGCATCGGAGTAGGAGAATTTCACATTCCGCTTGGAAAAGTCCGCTTCGTTCATGTTGTCGTCGCCCTTGAAGGTGAAATCGACTTTCTGCTTGGTGAGCAGATTGCGGGCGCGGAATTTATAGAGCGTTGAGGCGCCGCGAGCCGAAGGGGTTTGAACGAAAATGCTTTCGATGATGACGGGATTGCCTTCGTAAACCATAATCATGCCGCGTTTGATGTTTTTAGCGATCATTGGGAACCTCTCAGGTTAAAAAGAATGTGAAATCTGGTAAAATATCCAACTGCCGAATTCGGCGCGGACGGCAGTTTTTACGCCGCGTTAATGAATATTCGTTAAGTATACCAAATTTTCAAAAAAGTACGAGGGGGGGGATTTAGCTTTTTGGCGTTTTAGCTTTTTACCTTTTCAATTGCCCGGAACCGCGTGACGCCCATTCAATGGCGGGGAATCCGTGAGTTTCGAAGAGGTTTCTCGAAATTTTTCAAAAATTTTTTCTATCGTAAAACAGGCATTGAAACGCGTTTCGGCATGGCCTGGGAAAAATTTTTTCCTTGACAAAACGCAATTTACTGGTATAATACGCGCAAACGGAAACGCGGCGCGTTTTCGTTTGGAAACATCTGTTCAAATTGAAGTATTTTTTTCTTAAATTCCGGAAGACCCGCGGCCTGGCAGGTGTCTCAGTCTGTTTTTTTCGGTCTTCCCAGTCTTTTTTCAGGAGTCTCTATGAATTACTATCGCACGGTAACTTTTCAGCCGCCGACAGAAACGCTCACGAATTTCCCGGTTCTCGTTCGTATCCGGAATGACCGCATGGGAAGCAGGATCCTTTCGCCGAAGGGCTGGGACGTCTGTTTTGAACTGGATGGAAACCGGCTTCCGTTTGAGCTGGACTGGTACGATGCCGCCTCCGGCTCCGGCGCGTGGTGGGTCCAGATCCCGACGCTTTCTTCCTCCGCGCCGACGTCGATCCGGATGCTTTACGGCGACAGTTCGATCACGTCGGATCAGAGCGCGCCGGGGACCGTTTGGGCGGACTATTCTTACGTTTATCATTTTTCGGGCAGTGACCCATTCCGGGACGTTCGCGGGGGCAAAACGGCCAGCACGTCCATTCCGTATTCCGTGGTCAACTCAAATCTTGTCCCGACGGGGCAGGCTTTGCGGATCACTCCGACGGAGAAAAGTTTTTTTTATTTCGCGGAGCAGGTAAATGTATCAGTCGGCACGGTCTTTTTGTCCGCGCACGTGTCGAAACAATTTGAGTTTAAGTGGAAAACTTCCTACTATTCCTACGGTTTCAGCGGTTACACCTCGCCGTATTCGATATTCGGCGCGGGCCTTACTTTCACACCGGAAATCACGTTTCCCACTCGAATCTATTACTCCGCGAATTGTGGAAGCGCCGGCGCGGAAGTCCTCTTTAATGGAACGTTTTTTGATTGCTCCGCGTCGGATCGTCAGGAGTGGTTTCGAGATGATTCCCACTGTTTTGAGACGTTCCCTCCCTGCGTAACCAGCCTGGATGAATTGCGCATTTCCAAAACGGTTCGGAAGTCTTCCGCGTGGCTTCAGTACGAGCAGAACCAGATGGAGAATCACGAGTCGGTAACGGAATACAGTTTGGAATTTGATTCTTCGGGGAACGCGCTTCCGAGTTTCTTTCCGTGGATTCAATCCGGCACGGTATTAGATTGAGCGCGTAATAATTAAGCGGGTAAATTTTCCAAAAAGAATAAATTACTCTTGACACGATTTAAGATTCTGTTAAAATCTTAAATCGTGTTTTTTTGGCAGTTTGGTTCCTCGCGGACTTACCGGGCAGAACGTGACTCGGCTTTCGCGGGAATCCGATGACCTGGTTTCATGTTCAAAATAAAATGTCGGATTTCATCAGAAAAATTAAACGCGTCATTAATACCGCGCTTGGCAGGGACTATTGCCCATTTTGCGATTGCTGGTCCTCGTTTCGTCCATTTGGTCTCGTTCCTCGCGGGCACGCGCAATGTCCTTACTGTGGTTCGCTGGAACGTCATCGTTTTTTGCTGAATGTTTATCAGAAACACATTTTTTCATCTTCCGCGTCCTGCCGATTGCTGCACACGGCTCCTGAGGAAGTCCTGGTGCCTGTTTTCGTTCAAAAAGAGAATATTGAATACGTTCCGGTTGATTTAATGCCGGAGCTTTTTCCATTCGTTCCGTGCGTTCGGGCGGACGTGACGGAGCTGCCGTTTGAGGACGCTTCTTTTGACTGGATCATATCCAATCACGTGCTGGAACATATTGAGGATGAGGAGAAGTGTCTTGCGGAAATATCCCGGGTATTGAAACCATCGGGAAGTGCGCTGCTGACGTTTCCCGTGAACTGGGAAGCGGAAGAGACGTTTGAGGACCCCGCGATTCAGTCTCCCGAAGAACGCTTGAAATTTTACGGTCAGGAAGATCACGTTCGCGCTTACGGCAAGGACGCGGTGAAACGTCTTGAGAGATTTTTCGACGTGAAACTTCTTACCGGCCGTTATTTCAAATGGCCAAATCCGCTAAAATCAATTATTTATGATGCAATCAAATGTTTGAATTTGTTTCGAAGGGAGAGATAAATGAAAAGTTTTATAAAAAAGTATCTTCCACACCTTTGGCACCACTTAAAACTTGCACAGCGGCATTGGGAAGAATATTCTCATGCATGTTTACAAAAAAAAGTCAAAAAGATCTTGAACAGTTCAACGTCTCCCAATACCAATCGGGCAGAGATTGAATTTCAGGTCATTCAAGACGCTTATCCGCCTTACCCGCCTTATGGATACGATGAATACTCAGTGTGGACACGTGCGGCTTCCCGTTCACTGGAAATATTACGTATTGAGGGTATGGAAATTCCTGGGAAAAAAATCTTGGAAATTGGGTGCGGCGATGGAATGGTTTCCTATTGGCTTCGTAAATATGGACATCAGGTCTGGTTGACCGACGCTGAGGATTGGCGCAGCGATCGGGCGAAAGATCTTTTCTTTTGCAAAATGGATATTAATCAAAAGTGGGAAGGTCTGCCGGAAACATCGTTTGATTTGATATTTTCCTATAATTCATTTGAGCATTTCGCGGAACCTGCTGAGGTTTTGCGGCAAATGAAGGAACATTTAGTTCCTGGCGGAAGGATTTATCTCAATTTTGCCCCATTATATTGTTCACCTTGGGGACTTCACGCGTACAATACATTAAAAATGCCATATCCTCAATTTTTATTTAGCGAGGATTTTATCATAAATAAACTTAATGAATTAGGAATTCGTGATTTGGGAAAGGAACAAAATTCCTTACAGTTTACAAATCGGTGGCGAGTAAACGCGTATGAAAATTTGTGGAAGTCCTCTGGAATGGAATTGGAAACTATTAAACGTTTGCGCACAGAGGAGCATCTAAACATGATTGCGCGTTATCCGGAATGTTTTTCCGGACGCGCTTTGACTTTGGAAGATGTTACTCTTTATTTTTACTCACTGATTTTAAAAAAACATGAATAGTACCTATTCTCAATTCGTTACCATAGCCGTCTGTACGCGGAATCGTCCGGCGGAGCTTCGCGCCTGCCTGGAAAGTCTGATCGGGCAGAAAACGGATTTTCCCTTTGAGATTCTCTGCGTTGAGAATGACGCGGAGCCGAAAATGGAAGGAATCGCGGCGGAACTTCGGGAATCGGCGGAAAAGAGAGGGATTCCGCTTCGGTATCTCGTTCAGCCCGTGCAGAATATCGGATTGACGCGAAATTTCTGCGTCGCGAATTCGGAATCGCCGTTTGTCGCGTTCATCGATGACGACGAATACGCGGCGGAGGATTGGCTTCAGCAGCTGGTCAATGTTCAAAAACAGACCGACGCGGACATCGTGACGGGAATGGTTTACTATGAATTCCCGGACGAATTTCCCCAGTCGGTCCGTCACTCGAATGTTTACGCGCTCTATACGCAAAAAAACGAGCCGGAAATTCATCCGCAGGGCGGCGCGGACGCCAACGCGACGCTTTATCGGCGGGAACTCTTTACTTTGCGCGAGCCGGCTTTTGACCCGGAGTACGGACGTACCGGAGGCGGCGACTATGAATTCGCGCTGTTTCTTTTGTGCCGGGGGAAAAAAATCTTCAAAACCACTCTGGCGCGCGTTTTTGAAATCCAGCCCATGAAACGGGCACGCTGGAACTGGCACCTTGAACGACAGTTTCGAGAACCCTCCAATACCCTCCGGGCAATTCGGAAGCACTGCGGGCGCGTTCCCGCGTTCCGGTTCATTTTGCGGAGGCTTGGCTGCGGAATACGCGGCGTTTTGGGGAATTTGCCTCGGCTTTTCTTTCAGCCGAGGGCTGCTCTTTTGAATATTTTGGGAGCGTTTTGTGCCATGGCCGGTATCCTGGCCGCGGCCTTGGGGTTCAAAAAGAGAGGGTACTTTTGATGAAACAGCCGCTGAAAATTTCCATCGCAATGTGCACTTTCAACGGAGAGCGTTTTCTGCGCGAGCAGCTGGAGAGTTTCGAGACGCAGACGCGGTTGCCTGATGAAGTTATTATCGGAGACGACTGTTCGACGGACGGGACGCTGGAAATTCTCCAAAACTGGGCGCGGTCGGTCCCGTTTCGCGTCGAGATCATTCAGAATCCGCAAAATCTCGGCTACGAGAAGAATTTTGAGAACGTGATGCTGCGCTGTTCCGGAGAGGTCATTTTTCCTGCCGATCAGGATGACGTCTGGCTTCCGGAAAAGCTGGAGCGGATGGTGCGTGTTTTCGAGGAAGAACCGGACGTCGGGGTCGTCTATTGCGGGCGGACTCTCATTGATCAGGAAGGAAAGCCGCTTTCGGAGCGCGTGACGGAACTTTTCAAGATCTACCATCCGGTCGATTCCAGCTACTTTCTCGCGGATCAGGCAGAAGAGCATCCGGATTGCGCGGGCTGCATGTCGGCGGTTCGGAAATCGGTCGTCGAGAAACTCTTTCCGTTTCCCGCTCCATGGGCGCATGACACGTGGGTCTTCACGATGGCGCCGTTTCATACCCGAATGAAAACGCTCAAGGTCCCGCTCATGCGTTTCCGAAGGCACACGACGAACGCTTCCGCGCTCGGCCGGGAACCGGATTGGGCAAACGGGCGAAATGTCTACTATCTCACCAGCGTCGGGCAGTTCCGCTTTCACGCCCCCCTGGCCGAGGATCTGCGAAAGCATTTCGCCGCCATGCCGGACTGCGGGTACAAAACGCGCTATTTACGCTATCTGGACCGGCAGAAACGCCATTTCGGAAGAAGAGTCCGCGTTCAGGACCATTTCTTGACCTGCTTCTGGCTCGCGTTTTGGGAACTCCTCCGCGGTGGCTACTTCCAGCACCAGCAGCCGATCCGCTCCTTTCTGTTTGATTTGAAAGAGGGATTGGCCGGACTCTTTCGGAGCGGCAGCCGTTTCTGATGCCGCGAAGTTGAGCGGGAAAACGCGGTTCAGGTCTCTTTTTTCTTCCGGAGTCTCCCGGCGTGGGTGAAAACGCAGAAATCCGGATTCTCCACACGCGCATTATGGATCGAGCAGGAGTTCACGGAGATTCCGTGTTTCCAGAGCGCGAACGAAAGGCTTAGCTGGTCGCGCTGCGTGAAATTCTCGATCCAGTAAAGCCACTCCTCCATCAATGCCTTCACTTTCGGTTCGTGGTGCCGCCGATAGAGGACGTTCGTTTCGTGAAGTCCGTAATTTTCCGGAAAACCCGCGTCTCGGTACGCCTGAATCTGCTTCGCGCCGAGTTCCGGATCGATGAGTCCCCCGGAAAGCACGAACTGAAATTCTTCGTAAAGGCATTTTCTCGCCGCGTGCGCGGAAACGAGCAGGTCCGTTTTGCGGCGGGCGATTTCCTGAAAGACGTACGGCGTCAGGATATTCACGTTTGCGTCAACGTAGAGACTCTCTTCGTATTCGGGAAAAAGTGCGTGCGGCTGGATCTTGTGCCGGCGCGCGTTGCGGATCACGTCCATTTCCGTAAAGCGAAGCGGTCGGATCTCCCAAATTCCAAGCGTCTTCTGCTGGATCAGGTTTTCATCGTCCGTAAAACAGACGTAGTCCCAGTCATGCGGCGTGAAATAAAAGGCGCGAATCTCGTTCAGGTCATCGTATCCGTTGGTGACGCACGAGTAAACGACCTTTTTGACGGGCTGCGTCCGGGCGGCTTTCGCGTCAAGGTACTTTCGGACGGTCTCCTCTGGGGCACGGAACGCGTTTCCGAGAGGGTACTGCCCGTACCGCAGAAAGTAAACCAGCGGATTGATTTGAAGATCCGGCTTGGCGTTCAGAATGGCGTTTCCGTCGAAACGTTCAGACGGCTCCCAACCCTGCCGCCACCCTTTCGTGAGATAGTGGTCCAGCGGCGTATCGTCCCCGCGCCGACACCAGCCCGACTCGCGCACATAGAATTCCTCGTCCCACAATCCGGACTGAAGGACCAACATTTTGTCCTCCAAATGACGGACCTTCGCCTCCATGTCGGCGTAGATTTTCCCGAAGATCCGGCGGTAGATTTTCTTGAGGATCTCTTTGAAGATCGTTTTCATTTCATCCACCTCTTCATTTCGTTTTTTCAATCATTGGTTCCGGAAGTTCAAGCATTTCTCCCAGTTTTTCGTCCCACTCTTCCGGCTCGAATCGTGCCAGGCCGGCATCCGAATAAAAGGTGAGTTCACTGAAAAAAATTCCGTCCGGACTTTCAAAAAAATCGGTCCGCACAAAAGGAAACGGCTCGCTCAATTTTCGGGCGAGTTCCAGCATCTGTTCCCAGAAAACTGGGCACGGGATCTTCGCTGGATTATTCGGGAAATTTTGCCGGAACGGGAGCAGATTCCACTGCGAATCATAGTAATTGATCGTTTCCTGCGGTGTTTTGTCGTCCATGACGAGCTGCACGACGCGCGGTTCGCCGTTGAAGCAGAAGATCTTAAACGTTTTGGGATTTTGCTCCAGAAACGCCAAATATTCCTCGCAGATGATCCGCGGCGGAATATCGCGGTATCCCCATTCCAGCGCGAGATAGTACTGGTTGGCGAAAGGCCGAAGCCAGCGTCGGAGTGTTTTACGATACCCCGTTTCTGAGATTGTTTTTTTGTCCCTGCAGATTAGATTCTGGCCGGATCCCCAGTTCACTTTCAGGACGAACTGTTTCGGAAGCTGCGTGAAATCGATCTCTTCCGGACGTTTCCACACGCCGAGGAGTTTCGGAAGGTACTGCTCGCCGATCTTCTCTTTAACGTACTCTCGAACGCGGTATTTATCGGCGCAGAGCGTGATCAGCGTATCGGGACGAAAGAGCTTCAGCCACTGGATCTTACCGTTAAGTGTTTTGGGAGCCTCAAGGTCCAGCGTTTTTCCGAACGCGATCTCGTACTGCCGCTGGATCAGCTTCACGCGGGCACGGTGTGTGCGGCTCAGCCAACGGTACTGAATGGAACGAAAAAATGGCGGATACGTGTGCTGATCGATCCAAATCGGGAGTGAGTACCGGACCGCAAGGTAAAGAGAATGAAGGAGCTTGACGGGGTTTTTCATGGGGACCTCACTTCTGGTTTTTCTGGCATCTGCCTCTCCAAAGTTTCCATTCCTCACGGTATTTTCGCGGATCCGCGGCATTCCGAAGGCCGAGTTTCAGGTCGTGAAACAGCGAACGGAACGGAAAAGGACGCCGAAAATAGCCGCCGGTGAAGATCTCCCAAAGCGCCAGGATACCGAAGGCCAGTGCGTTCCTCTGAATGCGGTTTCGGTTCGTAAAATGACGGGCGTTCTGCCTTAAACGCTTTCGGATCGGTTTCTGTCTTTCGTTAGGGAGACGGGAAAGGCGTTCTTCAAACTGTCCGATCATCGGAAGCCAGGCCCAGTACTGTTGCGGAATGTTCCAGTAATGGATTTTCTTTTTGTGCTCCCAAATCCGTTTTCGTTCCTCAAAAAGTCCAAACGCCGACGTGTTGCCCGAGTAAAGACGATACGAAAAAAGCGGCTCTGAAACGACTTTCCCCCTGCCAGCGAGCGGCGCGATGACCTGAAGCCAGATGTCGTGGGTCCACCGTGAAGGGATCGGAAGAAAAAGTTCACGGAGACTTGCCCGAAATGCTGAGGCGCATCCCTGCGGATAGCAGTCTTCGGGACGCGGATCCAGCGTGCAGAACGCCGCAGGTTCGTCAAAATACCAGAGCTGCGTCAGTTCGCGCAGGCTCCCGTCCTGCCGTTTCCCCTGAGCATCCATGATGAATGCGTCCGAGACAGCCAGAACGATTTCCGGATCTTCCTCAAAGACCCGTACCATCCGCTCGATCTTTTCCGGCATCCAGACGTCATCCTGATCAGAGAGAAAAATGATGTCTCCCTCGCAGAGCGAGACGGCTTTCCCGAAATTCTGCGCGTAGCCGAGATTTTGCTCATTCCGAAAGATCCGCACCTCAAATGGAACGGTTTTGGACCATTCTTCGAGAATCTCCAGCGTGCTGTCCGTCGAGCCGTCATCGCAGACGACGACTTCATCCGGAAGCTGACTCTGTGCCGCGTAACTGGCCAGCTGTTCCCGGAGGAACCGTTCTCCGTTGAATGTGCACAGTGCGATGGAAACCGTCAATTTCATTGCGTCAGATTCTCCACGTAAAATTTCCGCCAAAGCTCTTCACTCTCTTCTTTCTCTTCCTCCGCCAAATTCCCGCTCTGTCAGGCCAGGCTGCTTTACCGCTCAAACGCACGTTTTATTTTATCGTCAAAATCGTTTCTTCTATTGAGACGGCACGCTCGTTTTTTCGGAAATTTCGTTACTTTCCGAAAGTTTTTGGGCCGTGCGTGATGGATTTAAAAATAAAAGACTAAAAAGTTTTTGAAAGAAGAGTCCGAGAGGAAAACCACCCCGTCTCGCTGCGCTCGACACCCCTCCGAAGGAGGGGAATTTGAGGTCAAAATGGATAAAAAAAACCTCCCCGAAAAGGGAGGCTTGAAACGAAGCGCGAGAGAGATTCGCGAGACGTCAGGCAGCGCGTTTTTTAAGCATGAAGAGTCCCATGGCACCGGAAATCAGCAGTATCCAGGCTGATGGCTCCGGAACAGACTGCTCCGCGCCGGAGGCGAGTGAAGCGTAAATGACGTTGGCGTCTTCCCAGATGTTCCAGAGGCCGGCAGCGGAATCTTCCAAAGCGTCAATGACGGCCTGGGAGGTGAGAAATTCGCTCGCGAACAGAGCGTAATCCCTTCCGGTATGCGCGGTTAGTTCATCAGTGGAAAGGCTCAGCGCGATATTCTCAAAATCGCTTTCCGACTCATCAGTCAGCACGAAAAAAGCGTCCATATTCGCTTCAGTGAATGAATCCAGATCAATCTCAATGAGACCGGTTCCGGAAATGCTGTCGACCGTCATTGATCCGGATTGGGCATCCACGAGCAAAGTTCCTCCGACGAGTTCCAGAGAACCGCCGATGGTGATGTCGCCCTTCGAGGAAAGCACGACGTTCTCGCCGACCGAGACGTTTCCTTCCGCGCCGCCCGCCATCTGCGCGTGGGCCTCATTCAGGTAATCATTGGAGAAATGAAGCGTACCGGCACCCGTGACGTTCGTTTCGATCGTGGTCTTCGCACCGCCGCCGATGCTCATGTCGAGCGTCTTGCCTTCCGCGATGTTCAGCGACTTCGCGTTGAACGTCGTGTCCTGCGTCATGGAACTCTTGATTCCGCTGCCGTACCAGCCCCAATCGCCGGAAGCGTAGGAGAGGTTCATCCCCCACCATTTTTCCGTCCCGGAGAGACGCACGCCGACGCCGACCAGATGGTTCGGATCCGCGTTCAGCCCATTCTGGACATTGTTGCCGTCCTTTGAAGTTCCGATCGTCTGATTAAAGCGCGTCGCGCGGATCGTCACGGCATACTGTTTGCCCGGTTCGAGAACGATGCCTTCCAGTACCTTTTGGGCAAAATCGGAGTTCCCTTCCTCAAAAGCGACTTCACCCACGGTCGTTCCAGATTCTTTCTCGACGATGAGGATCGAGGCGTCATTACGGAAGGTCTTTCCAATGTCGATCGAGATCGGCGCGTCCGTCGTGTTTTCCAGGACCGTCTCGAAGACGTTCGTGACCGATTTGTCAACGAGGGGACCCCAGATGTCCGTGGAACTCTGCGCTCGGAGCGCGTCGTTTCTGTTGACCCACTCGTCCATATTGGTGATCTGGTTCGCGTTTTCGGTCAGATCGCCCGCGTATTTGTAGAACTCATCGTAGACCTTTTCCTGCGGACTCTCAAACTTTTCCTGGAGGAAGTAGCCGTTGGGTTCCACGACGATCCGGCTGTTTTCCGCGACGGAAATGTTCACGTTTGCCAGATTCGCGTTGAGACCGGTATT
>JAFQUP010000119.1 GCA_017408405.1 Thermoguttaceae bacterium | reverse complement strand
TTCATCGAAATACGCGGGGTAGACCTTGATGGTCTCGGTCTTTCCTTCTTCATTTTCGTAAGCCGGGACCGGAGCGATCAGAGCGGGAGCCTGACCTTCAGCGGCGGGTTTCACGTCGACCTGCGCTTTGGCGGCGACGAAATATTTGACTTCTTTATCGGCAGTCTTCAGACGTTCCACACCGTCAAGGTCAGGGGACATGGCGTAGAAGATCGGCGCGAAGGGGCCTTTCGCCATCGTCAGGAACGGAAGCGCGGAGAATTTGTCCGCATTGTCGACTTTCCAGCACCCTTCATAGAAGAAGTGCCAACCAATGCACAGACGAAGAGCCACCAGAGCGATGACGCTGAGCATTCCTATTTGAAAATATTGACGTTTCAGGGGAAACCTCCTCTCAAAAAATTAAATCAGTCATAATTTGGCGAGGGGGAACGTTTGCGAGTATGGCAGGTATTAAATTCAATACGAAACACGAACTCGAACTCACGTTCCAGCTTCTGCAATTATTTTATGAAAACTTTATTCTCTATTTTACCAGATTTTCGTTTAAACGCTATGGATTGGAGCAGTTTTTCATCTGTTTTTTTTCAAAAAAGTCGAAATTTTTTCACTTTTTTAGTTTGAATGAAAAACGTTTGATTGTTGCCACTGTCTTTCCTTCAATTTTGAATCAGGAGGTTTTGGTTTTTCCAGTTTTACGCGGTTGGGGAATTCGCTGGGAAAGGTTAGGGAGATCTGAGGGATTTGGGTTAAAATGATAAAATTTTTTGAGCGGGCTATTGACATATTTCGATTCGTGAACTAAAATGGAAAAAATCAACATTCCTTAAAAATCAGGAGCCTGCCATGTCTTGTTTTTCTTCTTTCAGGTGCTTTGGAGCTGTCGTTTCGTTCGCGTTAGCCGTTGGCCTGACCGGTTCCCATAGCGTGTTCGCGAAAACGTTTTACGTCGTATCTCCGCTTTCATTGGAATTCGCGTCTGTCTCATCTCAGGAAGACGGTTCTTCCGGCGCGCCATTTACTTCACTTGAAAAGGCCCAGGAGGCGGTTCGCGCGTTCCGTTCCGCTTATCCTGAAGAGCCAGTTGCCGTAGAGCTTGCCGGCGGGCAGTATGTTTTGGAAAAGCCGCTGGTTTTCGAGCCTGTCGACTCGGGGTCCTCGAAAGCGCACGTGACGTGGCGCGGAGCGGCAGGAGCGCGCGCGGTCATTTCCGGCGGCATGACGCTTACGGACTGGCGCGATGAGGGAAACGGACTTTTTTCAGCTTCATGCCCGATTACGGATCCGGAGGTTGGGACACAGCTGTTTATTGAGCGACGGGGCTGCGTTGGCACCGGTACGTTTTTGGATATTCCGTATTCTTCAGAAACACCGGATGTTCGCCGTGCCATTCGCGCGCGTGCGCCGAACCTTGATCCTGAAAACGCGGACGCATCTTATTTTTGGGCGAAAAAAGCGATCTGTGAAAATCGCGTATGTTTGAAGTATCGTCTTGAGAAAGGTGAGTTGGATCCTTTCATTTACGATTCGAAAGGAGCGATTCTTCCCGACGCGCAGTTTGTCAGTTATCAGTGCTGGAGTTCATCTTTTAATCGGATTAAAGATTATTCTCCAGAGAGCGGAATTGTTGAATTCACGCGTTCCGCGGGGGGGTACTATCCCAGCCGTCATTATCGCTGGCACGTTGAAAACAGTCGTGCGGCATTGGACGCACCCGGAGAATGGTACTTTGACCGAAAGGCTGGCCGGGTTTTCTATTTTCCGCGAGAAGATGAAGACCTGAAACGGGATACTGTGATTCTGAGTGTTTGTCCCCGATGGCTCATTGAGATTCGGGGCGACTGGGAGAATGAGCGTCGTGTCGAGTATCTCACCTTCCAAAATCTCGTTTTTTCCTATTCAGACGCGGATCTTTCTCCTGATTATGAAAACAGTGTTCAGGGTGCGCATACCCAGCGCGGAACCATTAACGCCGTTGGGTTGGCACACTCGAAAATAATTGACTGCGAATTCTCGCATCTTGGCGAAAACGGTATTACTCTCCTTGAGGGCTGTGACGGGAATGAGATTGCGCGAAACCACGTGTTCGATGTCGGCGGCGGAGGGATTTATTGTCCCGCTGTTCCAAAAGAAGGCGCGCCGAGTCCGCTCGCGATTACCAGAAACAATCGGATTGAGAATAATCTGATTCATCATACGGGAGAACTGTTTCATTCTGCCTGCGGAATTTTTTTCGCCGGAATGGCACAGCATAATCAGGTCCTGAATAATGACGTCTCCAACACGCCCTGGGCCGGAATGCAGTTCGGGTGGAGTTGGGGAGCGGGACCTGCCTGGTCAAACCATAACGAGGTTGCCTGGAATCATATCCATCACATTTCGCGCGGTGTCATGAATGATTTGGCCGGTATTTATACTTTGGGAGATACGGACGGATCGAGACTTCACCATAATTGGATTCACGATGTTTACCGTTTCACGAGGGATTCGGAAGGCTACGGCGGCTGGGGACTCTATACTGACGCGGGAACCTCCCGTTTGACCATGGACCATAATCTGGTTCACGACACTCAGGATAGCGGCCTTCACATTCATAATTACGCTTATCCTTATGGAACGGTCGTTCGCAACAATATTTTCGCTTTCGCCGATGTTCCCGGCTTCGTTCGCAACGCCGCGATGAGTACGGATAAAGAGTTCGGCGTTTCCATTGAGCAAAACATTAATTTCAATCATATTAATGAAATGTTTATGGGGGGGAGTCTGCGAATCGGCGATCCGTCTCTCCGCATGGCGAAGAACTGCTACTGGTCGACAGTCGGTGAGGCGGAATTTCTTGGGAAAACCTTGGCGGAATGGCAACGGGAATCGGGGATTGACACTGGGAGCATCATGGCTGATCCATGTTTCGCAGACGCGGAAAAGCGAGACTTTCGGCTTCTTCCTGAATCTCCCGTTTTCGAGCTTGGTTTCGAACCGGTGGACATTCAGCCGCATCCTGGGGAAATTCCGGGTAAACCCGCGTTACGGGCTGGACTTTATGGAAAGAAAGAGTGGGTTGAACTTGCCTCGCGCGTCAGGCATCGTCCCTGTCTCTATCACGCTCCGAGTCTGAAAAGCGAACCATATCGGGCTGATTTTGAAGACGCAGGCTCGAATGAGCTGCCGACTGGAATGACGTATTATCAGTCGCTTCCGGTTGTTCCGGAAAAATCTCCCGTCCAGGTTACTTCCGAGCAGGCTTTGTCGGGAAAAGGCGCGCTGAGGATTACGGATTCCGGAGCGCATCGTCACTCGTATGACCCGCATATTGTCGTTCAGGATACTTTTCCGATTGGCTCGCTTCGGCTCCAGTACTCGCTGCGTCTTGGCAAAGGCGCGGTTCTCCAGTGCGAAACCCGTCAGTACTCAAGAGCGAGAAAGTATTATGAATCTGGGCCGCAGCTCAATATTCAGGCTGATGGGCGTCTTATTGCCGCTGGTAAATATTTAATGGATCTGCCGCGCGAGGAGTGGGTCACATTTACTTACCGATTCCCAAGTGAAATGAGTTTTGAAGTCAAGAAAGCGGTGGAACGTTTTCAAAAACTGAAAGGAGAAAACGTGGCGATTCCGGACGCGGAACAGGTTCCCGATAACCTCCCGCGGGTTTGGACACTAGACGTCACGACCGCGAATGGCCAGACTAAAACGTTTGGGCCTTTCCCGCTGTCGGAGGATTTCAGGACATTGGAATGGATCGGCATTCTCTCTTTGGGGGAGGCGAATACAGAATATTTTATTGATGAGATTACTGTTTCGTCCGAGAAATAGACCGGTGTTTCGCTCAATATTAATTAATACTATGGTTTAAGGAACGGGATGTTGGGGATGGCCAAAAACGCGCGTCTTCGGCTCAACCCTGATGGAGACCTGTTCGGGAGATATTTTAAGGATCTTTCCCAAACCGCTTTCCGGTCAGAAAAAAGAGAACGCGTTGAGTTTGGGGAAGTTGTTCAAGGAAAGGGAAAAACAATGAAAGAATATCAGCTGGGGCAGGCTTTGGTGATGAACCGCATGAACGGCGAGCCGGCGGAAGAATCCGGAATCGCGGTCCTGAAACGCGATGGAGAAAAGCTGGTCGTAACGGCTGCCATGACTGATTCGGATATTTTTAATACCGCACAAAAGAAAAACGAACGTACCTGGACAACAGGAGACGCTCTTGAGTTTTTCTTTCAGCCCGCGGGACGCGAGGATTATTTTGAGCTTCACGTTACGCCGAATGAACAGACGCTTGAACTGCACATTCCAAGCGTTGAGCAGCTTCGAATCATTCCCTTTGAAAAGCAGTTCTTTGATTCGGGATTCAAATACTCCGCTGAAGTTTTGGATGGACAGTGGAAAGCACGAATGGAGATACCGTTTTCCGCTTTCGGAATCTCGGAGGTAAAAGGCGCGCGTTTTACGATTTGCCGATATAATTGGAATAAAAAATGGGAAGAGCCTGAACTCACCACGATATCACTTTTCACTAATGGAACGTTCCACAGCCCCGATGAGTGGTTTACGATTCAGTGAACGGCATTGCTTTCGCCTCGGACCTTTCCGCTTAAGACGGAATTTCAAGTGCGTGAAAGGAACGGCGCGGGACGGTGAGTGCCGGGAATTTGCTCGGCCGGCTGAATTTCGGGCGTGAGACGTCATGATTTATTGGCAGGTTGGTGAAATAGAGCAGGTTAAGAGAGCTGAAAACTTGCTCTTTTTTACTAATTTGACAAAAAAATCACGAATTTTAACAAAAAATCAACCGGGGGGGCTTGCTAAAATGTTAAAAATGAAGTATATTTAATTTTACTTAACTAATTTGAATAAACTCACCTTCCCGCAGGAAAACCGGAAATGAATTATTGGAGAATACTCAAAGTGACCCTTCCCGTCTGGGCTGTCGTGTCCGCCTTTGTGTATTATCAATACGGAATGCTGCTGTTTTGCGCGGAGACTTCCGCGTTCGCCGCCTGTCTTATGGGAGCGCTTTTGTCTGAATACCTGATGGAAAGTCTCATCAGATCGAAAAAATGCGATTTAGGACCGGCTTTTTTGCTCGGCGGACTCCCAAGAACGATAATTCCTCTATTTTTTCTGGTTTTTTCGCTAAAATATTATCATAACACCCTAGACAAATTTACGCAATATGTTATAATTGGTTCATATTTTGCGTATTATTCACTCGTACTTTTTGTCACAGCGCGCCTTGCCATAAGTAAAATCGCGGAACGGAATGAAACTCGCGAATGCGCTCCGTGCGCGGAAAACGCCGAGAAGAATGATTGACACGTCTGTTTTGCAAAAGGAACTGTGGTCAATCGGCATCTGTCAAGGTCTGTCGCGGAATGTGAACGAAAGTTGAGATATTGACGAATAGAAAAGGAATTTAGTATGGATACTGCCAGTATTGCCGGGCACGTGAATGATGGAAATTCGTTTCATTTTCCGTTTCACTGCCATATTGACCTGCCGATGATCGAGATTTTCGGACAGCAGGTCCAGATCACTAAATTCATGGTGATCGAAGCGCTTGTCGCGATCCTTATGGTTCTGTTCTTCGTGCCGCTTGCTTCCAAAATTAAAAAAGGTGAGCCGGTCCGTGGGCGTTTCTGCAACCTTTTGGAAGTCTTTCTCGTGTTTGTTCGCGACCAGATCGCGCGCCCGTGTATCGGTCATGGCGCCGATAAATTCGTTCCTCTTCTCTGGACCATCTTCTTCTTTATCCTTGGTCTGAACCTTTTCGGCATGATTCCTGGATTCGGTTCCCCAACCGCCAGCTATTCTGTCACGGCTGTTCTCGCTGTTATCGCGTTTTTGACTGTCGTGCTCGCCGGTTCCGTTCAGCTCGGTCCAGTTAAGTTCTGGCTCAGCCAGGTTCCGCACATGGAGGTTCCGTTCGGTCTTGGCTATATTCTCAAACCGCTCCTTTTCGTTATTGAAGTTTTCGGTTTGCTTGTGAAGCACTTCGTGCTCTGCATTCGACTTTTCGCGAACCTGTTCGCTGGTCACCTTGTCCTTGCGGTCTTCACGTCATTCATCACGGCTGCCGCTACCGGCTGGCTGATTTGGGCTGCTGTTACGATTCCCTCCGTTGCGCTGTGCATCGCCATCAGCCTTCTCGAGATTTTCGTAGCATTCCTTCAGGCTTATATTTTCACATTCCTTATGTCGCTGTTTATCGGCATGGCCCGTCACCCGCATTAAATCCAGTTTGTTCCGGATGTCGCGGTTCGATTTGACCATGTTAAACATATTCAGATTAATATCATCATTTTTCCTCAAACAAAGGGAGACTTACTCGTGAAAAAAGTTATCATTTCCATGTTGTTCGTGATGGTTATGTCCGTCGCCTCTTTCGCTCTGGCTCAGGATGCTGCCCCGGCCGCCGCCCAGGATGCCGCTCCGGCTGCCGCCGCCCAGGATGCCGCTCCGGCTGAAACCGCTGAAGTCGCTGCTCCGGCTAACAATACCTACAAACAGTTCGCGCCGATTGGCTGCGGTCTGATCATCTTCGGTGCCGGTTTCGGTATTGGTAAAATTGGCGGTTCCGCCGTTGAAAGCATGGCTCGTCAGCCCGAAGCTGCCGGCGCGATTCAGACCGCGATGATTCTCGCTGCCGCTCTCGTCGAAGGTGCTACCCTGTTCGCTCTGGTTATCTGCATGATTATGTAATTTGTCCTTCGGGAAATTTACTGGATAAATCAGGAATAGAAAACACAGGAAAGTTGCGATGAATAAATTTTCGTTTACCTTTTCAGCTGCCGTCTTCACCGTCATGAGCATGACGTCATGTGTTTTCGCCGAAGGAAGCCATGGAGAGGGAGGAATGCTCCCGCCGTTCTGCAGTGATCTGGCACTTTGGACCACGATCATATTCTTCCTCGTCCTGGTCATTCTCTGGAAATTTGCTTGGGGTCCCATCATGGAAGGCCTTGACAAAAGAGAACAGTACGTTCTTGACCAGAGAACTGACGCGGAAAAAGCGAACGCCGACGCGCGCGCTCTTCTGGAAGAATACAAAACTCAGTTGGCAAACGCCAAGGCTGAAGTTCAGCAGATGCGCGCTGACGCCCAGGCTGCGGCTGAAAAAGCTTCCCAAGTGCTTATGAAAAAAGCAATGTCGGATATTGAAGCTGAAAAGAAAGCTGCGACACATGAGATCGCAAGTGCAAAAGTTCAGGCTCAGAAAGAACTTGCCGCTCAGAGCGCCGAGCTTGCTGTTGAACTTGCCGGAACGATCCTGCAGCAAAAACTCGATCCGAAATCGCATCAGCAGCTCATCAATAATGCTGTTGCGAAGTTCGGAAAATAGTCGGATGCGTTGAGGATGGCCCTCATGGTCATCCTCTGTCATCCATGGATAAACACGCTATGTGTTTGAACTTTTTCATAAATCACCAAAATCGAGGTTTCCATGTCAACCGACGTCAATGCGTTAGATTCCAAATACGCTGCCGAAGTTTCTCCGGATGTTACGATGGAGAAAATCAGCAGTGTATACGCCGACGCACTCTTTGGAGTCATCGATAATGATTTGCAAAAGGTCAAGGAAATTCTCGGCGAGTACGCTGAATTCATTCAGGATGTTCTTGATGTTTACCCGGAATATGAACGTATTCTGGCAAGCAAACTCATCTCTGCCGATGAAAAAATCGCTTTGATTGAGCGTAATTTCAACGGTGTGATGAATTCCGTGTTGTTCGACTTTTTCCGTGTTGTTGCAAAACATGAACGATTGGATTGCATTCGTGCGATTTATTGTGAAGCACTGAAAAAATACGACAAACTGGCGATGCGTATCCCGGTCGTCATCACTACGGCCGCTCCCATTAGTCAGGATGTTATTGAGAAAATCACGCAGGGCCTTGCCGCGAAGTTCAAAGGGGAACTCGTTGTAACCTGCAAAGTGGACCCAAATCAGATAGGCGGTTTGGTCGTCCGGGTTGGCGATACGATTTACGACGGATCGATCGCTGCACAGCTCGAAAATATGCGTCGTAATATCGTTAAAAATTATGCGCCTAAAACAGAATTGAATTAGGGAACGCCCATGAAATTCAAAGCCGATGAAATCGCTTCAGTAATACAGCAGGAGATTAAGCAATACGAATCCCGTA
>JAFQUP010000118.1 GCA_017408405.1 Thermoguttaceae bacterium | reverse complement strand
CTGAAAACGTTCCGGCAGCTGAAAACGTTCCGGCAGCTGAAAACGCTCCGGCAGCTGAAAACGTTCCGGCAGCTGAAAACGCCCCGGCAGCTGAAAACGTTCCGGCAGCTGAAAACGTTCCGGCAGCTGAAAACGTTCCGGCAGCTGAAAACGTTCCGGCAGCTGAAAACGCTCCGGCAGCTGAAAACGTTCCGGCAGCTGAAAACGCCCCGGCGGCTGAAAACATTCCGGCAGCTGAAAACGTTCCGGCAGCTGAAAACGTTCCGTGATTCCCGAGCCTGCCGATACGCTTTCTTCCGGCAGGGATTAATCGCGGTCGGCTTTAAATCAAAAACAGTCTTGTCTCTAAACGAAAGGATTTTTCAATGAAATCAGAAAAGAATAAGTCAAAAACGGAAGATAAAAAATCTTCTTCCCCCAACTTCAGTTCCGCCTCAACTAAAAAAGATTCGCCGCGTTCCGAAGGAGTCGAATCTCGAACCGCAAACGGAAAAAAGAATAATTCGGAGAACCACTCCGGAAAGTTCGAAGAATCTGAACAGACCGGGCACTCAAAGCAATCGAGGTATTCTGAACAGGGACTTTATCGACAAATGAATCTATCCGTTACTCGAATTACGAATGGGATTCAGACGGATATTCGCGTCCATCATGAAACAGGGAAACCAACGGATATTTATGTTTCCCAAGGTTCAGAAGCATGGACTCTCTCACCAGAGGAGCTTGACCAGCTTCCGGAGCATCTTGAAAAGGAAGTAAAGATGCTTTTGAATACCGGAAGTCACGGCAGCGGAGAGTCTTGGGCAATTTTTGGAAGTGAAGACAAAAACGAGAAAAAAAGACTCCGTTCCTAATCTTTCACTTCATGCCTTTTTCAGTTTTTTTCATAATTTAGAATAAATTCATTTTATGCCAGGCGCGGAGTTTCGTGAAACTCGTGGAGAAAAATCTAAGATTTTCGAGTTATTTGTGCGAACTTTGCGCCTTCGCGGCGAAAAGAAATAAATGCCGCGGAATAGGAAAGCAGTACGTCTTGCGTTGGTAAAATCAGAAAGACCATTCTGCCCTAAAATTTTACTCAAAAACGAAAAAAGCGCGGGGTATCAGCTATCCCGCGCTTAATCGTTTTTGGAAAAGACTATTGAATAAACTTGATTTTTTCAACCAGCGTCTTCACCGTGCCGTCAGGCTGTCTTTCACCAGTACAGACACCAACCATCTTGAGAACGTAACGATATTTCAAAGTCGCACGTCCCGGTCCGCCCCAGCCAAGCTCAATCTCGAAATCTTCCTTGGCACCAGCGGCATTCCCCATCGCCGCACGCACTTTCGCGCGCACATCCGCTTCATCCGGGTCAGTGGAGGTTCGCATTTTGCACCGTTTGTCGCCAACAAAAACTCCCTGAAGATCGCCGTCCACATTACTGACAAGCGTCACTCGCAAGGGTTTCGGCATCAAATCATTTTCCTGCGCCTGGGCAGAACCAGGTTTCGGTAAACGAAGGTAAAAGTCACCCTCAGGGTCCACGATGTTCAACGTCAGAATAAAAAAGATCAAAAGCTGGAACACCATGTCAATCATCGGTGTCATGTCGCCTTTGGCGCTCATTTCATCATTTTTCTTGCGTTTCATCTTTAACCTTCCTGAGTTATTTCACCTTTGCCGTCGCACGGAGCGCAAAGTTCTCAATATCCGCTTCCTGACACGTATGAATGACTTTGTTGACGAATCCGATCGGCGTGTCTTTGTCAGCACGCAGAATGACCGTCATGTCTTTCGCGGATTTTTTCTTTTCATTCTTCACGAATTTGACTTCTTTGTCCAAGGCAGCCTTGAGACGTTTAAAGTCTTTCTCGCCCATGAATTCATCCGCGCCAATCAGCACACTGTATTCACGAGCTTTGCCTTCCTGCTTCGCGATCTGGAGAGTGACTGCATCGGGAACAGGCTGTTCCGGCGGTTTAACGATGTCATTCTCCGGCAATTTCACGCGGGCATTCTGGTCGGCATCCGCAAAGTTAATCAAAATCATGAAGAAAATAAGCAGCTGAAACACCATGTCAATCATGGGCGTCATATCGCCATCAAGGTCAGTGCCTTTGCTTTTTCTTCTCGCCATAGTTACCTCCTTCCAGGTATTAATGGTTCATTAAATTACCTGAAATGAAATCATTTTTTGGAGGCAGCGGCAAGGAGTTTGCCGATCAGGTCTTCGCTGATGGTACCAGCTTCGAAAACGATGCGGTCCATGCGGTTCTTAAGGAACAGGAAGAGGCAGGAGGCCGGAATCGAGACGACCAGACCAACCATCGTGGTGAACATAGCGGTTGAAATACCGCCGGCCAGTTCATTCGGTTTCGGAGCGGCGGTTGCCGTCGCGATAACCTGGAAGGACATAATCATCCCGTGAACCGTTCCGAGAAGTCCAACACTGGTGGAAATCGCGGCGATCAGGCCAATGTAGCTGAGGCCCTGCGCGTATCCCATGGAAATGTCGTCAGAAGTTTCTTCCATCGCGGCAACAGATTTGTCGTATCCGGAAGCGACTTTCGCCATACCGGCAGCCAGAACGCGGCCGAGGTAGGTGTCGTCTTCTTTGACCAGTTCGTAGGCTTCGGAGAACTGGCGATTCGTGACGAGTTCCTCAAACTGAGCCTGAAGATCCGCCGGGATATTCACGGCTGGACGCATCTGCATGTAGTATTTGAAGCCCATGGCCACCAGAGCGAAAGAGATGCCGAGGAAAACAAAACTGTAGAGCGGGCCCAAAGAACGATAGGTCCACATGAGAAGACTTTCTTTTTTGGCACCGTCGTCGGCAGCGGCATCATCATCCGCGGCCATCACGACCTGCGCGTCACCGAAAGTAGCCACGGAGAACGCGGCGGTCGGAATGCCAATCATTGCGACAAAGTAAAGAGCCGCAGCCAGCCAAGTGAGCAAAGTTCTTTGCTTCATTATTTCCTCCAACGAAATGTGAATAAGGTTAATTTAAGTTTGTTTTTAACATTAAGTTTGGCGGAATCCCAATGGAATGGAAATCCCCAAAACATTTTTTGACTAAAACGTATTATCTATAGTTTACCCGAAATACCAAAAATATCAATCGGGGAAAGTAAAATTTTCTCAAAATTTCCAAAAAAATTTTAAAAAATCAGGAAAAATTGATAAAATCAGTGAACAAAAACCCAAGAGGCCGAAAAATGTGAAAAAATTTATCATTAAATTTATCTCATGTTTTTGGGGAAACCGGAGTTTCCCCATTCTTCACAGAAATTTCACATTTTTCAATCAGGATTACTTGCTTTTTTGCCGCCGCCGTAACGGGCGCTTTTAAGAGCCTCCAGTTCACCAGCGCGCAATTCATCGCGCAATTCCGCGCGGAAGATTTGAATCATGGCGTCCAGAGCTTCGACATGGAGCTGTTTGTTTCCATTGTAGAGCAAATGCGTGTGCATATAGGCAATCGCGGCATCCTTCGGTTTTTTGTTTTTAAGCAGGGCGAATCCAAGCGCATTGTAGAGCTGCGCGTTGAGCGGATCTTCCTGGGCGATTTTGTTCGCGGCAAAGAATTTCTGAATGTCCGCGATTGCCTGATCGCCTTTACCTTCCAGAACCAACGCGCGAGCCAAACCGCTGCTGGCCTTGACTTCCATCTCACTTTTAACGCCTTCCAGTTCTTGATTTCGAACCATCTGGAGAACTTCTTTGAAGGATTTTTCAGCGTTTTCCGCGTCGCCTTTCAGGTTAGCGATGGTCCCAAATCCGATCAGCCCGCGAGCTTTGAGAATCGGAGAATCCTTGGCTTTCTGGAGCATGGCAAAAGCACTTGAGGCTTTCTTAAGGGATTCGTCAGAACCGATGAGCATGTTCAGCTCGCCGTAAAGCTCAGACAATTCGTAGAAACGATAGTATTCCTGGTTTTCCTTGCTTTTGAAATAATCGTCCATTTTATCAATAGCTTTGGTAATGGCCAAAGCGCCGCTGAAAGCCTGTCCGACAAACGCGCGGATCACAAGGAATTCACATTCTTTTTTCATGTTTGGGGTAAGCTGGTCAGAATCGATATTTTTAAGTTCATCCAGCATATCCTCAAAACGGGAGTCAACCAGGTACGTGCGCGCGTTATTCAGTTCAACCGGTTCGCCAGTGAATTTAATTCCGGCGATGTTCCCAACAGGAATTTTTTCTGCCGTACCGCTTGCTTCCACGACGAGAATATCGCGCCCCATTTTCGTGATTTGAGCGTTTCTTACCAAATCACCGGAATGGAGAGTAATGTGGCACCGTTCTTCCTGAGCGTAAGCACTGGTCAAAACCAGCATGGCGATAGCGAAAACGCAGCCTGCCAAAAACCGTTTCATAATTGATTCTCCTTTATTAATCGAGACCATGTTGGTCTTTATTGTTCTGAAATTTTCAATTGTTTTGAATTTGAAACAAGTGTTTTTTCGTCCGTGACCGTGCCGGAAGAAGAGTTCTCCCGGCACGGGAAATCAGCGAATTATTCTTCACTGGCCGGCTTTTTGACGACCTTCACGATCTTTTTCGTTCCAGTTCCGTCAGCCGGGGCGGCTTCGCCTTCCGGACGCTTCACGACTTTTTTCACGACCTTCTTTACTGCCGGTCTCGACGCGGTATCTGAGGCTGCCGGAGCGGAATCCGAAGCGGAAACCACTTTCTTCACGACCTTTTTCACCGCGGGTCTTGAGGCAGTATCAGAAGCCGCCGGAGTTTTCACTGCCGGTTTGTCCGCGGGTTTCCGAGCAGCGGGCGTCGATGGCGCGGAACCGAAATCAAGATTAAAGGATAGTGCCGGTTCTTCTTTCTTCTCTTCCTCAATGATGACCGGAGCGTCTCCAATGCCAAGAGAAGCGAACGCGTTGGCACCTGCTTTGGCATCAACGACCTCGTCGCCAATTCCGAGCGAAACCGGTCCGGAATCGGCAGACGCTGCCTGGAAACCGGAAGCGTCCGACGGAACTTTCGTTTGAGCCAGAAGAGCCTTGCGGCGTTTGGCGGAACGGGAGTTGCCGGTTCGCATGAGGAAGAAGAGTACGATCAGGACAGCGGCACCGCCGACACCATACGCGATGTAGAGAACATGCGGCGGAGTGGGTTCCTTTTTCGGCGTCATCATCTTGCGGGCAAAGTCTTCCTCATTGGCAAGACGGGAATTTTCAATATCCATCAACTGCTCATTGTCCTCAATCTGAGCGGCCGTGAAAGCATCCGCGTCAGCCGGAGTCTCTTCCACGACTTCGCGAGTCCAATTGGCGAAACCGGTCGGTTCTTCACCGCGAGCTTCCTGGACTTTCTTCAGAAGAGCTTCATATTTTCCGATAAGTGGCGCGTAAACGATGTCGTCCTTCATGAAATATTCGTCGGTGGGAATTCCCTCCGCGTCAAGTTTCTGAATGGAACCGCCGTAGTCATCTTCCGAGCCGGTACTGGCGTCAAATCGGGCACGGATGGTGTTAAAGGCCATATCAATTGCCTGTTTTCCATTTTCGTCAGCGTATCCGCCTTTTGCCAGACCATAGAGATAAACCGTTTCCACTTCACGCAGCGTCGCGTAGTAATAAAGC
Source organism: Thermoguttaceae bacterium (assembly GCA_017408405.1). Lineage (GTDB taxonomy): Bacteria > Planctomycetota > Planctomycetia > Pirellulales > Thermoguttaceae > RGIG3701. The sequence goes on along the minus strand of JAFQUP010000118.1, from coordinate 81,340 downwards.
CAGCGTTTCTGGACGTACGTGTCGCGGTCAATTTCCAGCCCCTTCATTTCTTTCGGATCATACGGGAGAATGAAGTTGCTCAAGCCGCGGGTAACGCCGGACCAGCCGCGAACGAGAACGGATTTTTTATCGTCACTTTTGATACCGGCACGCGCCTGAACCAGAAGATTGCCTTTCAGTTTCATGTCTTCGGTAATGGTACGCGACCAGGCGACGTACATATTGAGAAGGCGATACTGGAGGGCGACAAGGCCGGGTTTTGCGGTCAGAACCGTGCGGTAATGTTTGTCCGCGTTTTCAAAATCGCCAAGAGCTTCATAGGTTTCGGCGATTTTGCGATGAAGACCGAACGTAAGGTTCGCGACTTTTTCCTCATCAGCGTTAGAGACGAAATCCGGTTCATCCTTCATGTGTCCCAGCATCGTTTCATAGGTACTGATCGCGGCGGCGTAGTACTTCTTCGTTTCCTCGTTCATGACGGCATTGGCGCCGCTTTCCTGGCTGCCTTCCGCGAGGGAAAGGAAGGTCTGCGCGATCCAGTTCAGGGAAGCGTAGGAGTTTCCGTTTTCACGAGCCTGAATGCGTTTCAGGAATTCCTCAAACCCTTTCTGAACGGTAGCGACTTTTTCAAGCGTTTCTTTATCGCCGCTGGCGACCATACTCTGAAGGTTGTCCCGGAGCTGAATACCCAGACTCATGTACTTGCGCGTCAGCTTTTCGTCCATGTCGCCTTCCGTGTCCGCTTCGGCGAGTTTTTCCAGCCGGTCCATCGCGTCAAACGCTTTGTCCATGTCGTTTTCCGAGACGAAGGCGACCAGCGCGATGTTCAGAATACGATCTTTTCTGGCATCCGTCACCGTTGGATGTTCGTCGCAAAGCAGTTTGTACGGTCCAATTTTTTCGTCCTGAAGCCAGAGAATCGCGTTTTTATTGTCGCCGCGCCGTGAATAGCTTTCGCAAAGAGTCATGGCGGCAGCTAGAACCGTGTCCGTCACGTCATCGGCGGATTTAACCTGCTTGCGGAGTTTCTGCGCGCCGCTTTCAAGCAGCTGGAGAGCCAGTTTCTGATATTCATCAGCCTGTTTGAGGGTAAACGGTTTGTTCTCTTCGTCCGCGCGCTTGAATTCGATGTACATATTCCAAAGGCTGAAACCGATAGAGAGTTCCAGAGCCGCGCGGTTTTCACTTTCAACGGGGATTTTCTCAATATAGAGCTGAGCCAAATCAACGGCACCGACCATAAGACAAAGTTTGCAGAGTCTTTCCCACTCATAGGAGATGGGGTCTTTTTTGATTGGTTTTGGAATTTCCGCTCCGGTGTCGTCCGTTTCATTCAGGCCGAATTTGGCTGGTTCTTCCAGCATTGCCGCCTTCAGCTCAATGCATGAAGCCAAAAGTTCCAGCTCACCGCGGAACATTTCAATGACTTCGGTCTGTTTCAGGTCAACCGTTCCTGCCTGCATTTGCTTTTTCAGGGAACGATACTCATTCACGATCAAGGCATTCAGGTACGCCAGCTCATAGTAAAGAGCGTTGGAGGCCTGCATGGAACTCGCGTAACGTTTTGAAATGAAATCCAACAGCGCGATGGCTTCGTACTGCTGTCCAAGGACATAGTAAACCTGAGCGCGGTAGAAACGGTCAATGGTCAGAATCTCGATCTGACGCGCGCGCAGAATTTCTGCCTTCAGCGACTCAAGCATCGTGAAGACTTCGGCGAGTTTTTTCGGGTTCTCGTTCACAATTTCCTGAAGCTCGGCTTTGCGGGCCGCGTCGGTCGTCTGCGCGAGTTCAGTTCTTGCCTTGAAGTATTTGGAGAACTCCTTAAGAGCGAATTTGCGGAGGTCGAGGTACATATTGTCCTGTTTTTCCACCGTCTTCTTCATGTTCGCCTTCCGTTTTTTCTGGAACTCTTTTTTGTAGTTCGCGAAAGTATAGTTCGTGTCCTCGTCGCCAATATGCTCCTCAGGGAAGTATTTTTTGTGAAGCTCATTCACCTCATTCACATACGGATGCGAACGAAGCGCGTAAAGCAGACGAACGTCATTTTTCAGGTCAACCCGATATTTTCTCTCCTCCTTCGGTTTATTCAGGTCGAGAAAATGTTCCATGAATTTAACATACGCGAGACGCATCTGGATACCGATGTTCGTATTTTCCATTGAGTAGGAACGCAGGACGGAACCGGGTTTTGACGGATCAAACTGCTGCATCGTCTCGAGAAGAATCACCTGCTGATCCTTCGTTGGTTTTTCTTTATTGTCCGGATCGGAGAAGATATTCAGGTAACAGGTGCAGACTTCGACAAAAACATTTCGCAGGATGTCGCTCTGACTTACGAAGTCCTTCAAACCGGTGTAGAGGTCGCCAAGGATTTCGCAGGCTTCCCCTTTTCCGTTGTACTTCTTCATGAGGATAAGCATTTTCGCTTCGCTGACACGGCCGCGGAACGCGATAAGCATTTGCTGTTCGCCGTATTTATCCCAGAAGAATTTGTACTGCTGGCGAGCTTTTTCGTAGTTATCGATTTGTTCCTTGCTCAGTGCCGGGAAGGTTTTTCCAAGTTCGTAGTAAGTGTTGGCGCGGGCAAGACGTATTTCGTGCAGCTGCCCCAGCATTTCATCACGCTTCGCGCCCTGGACCTTATCCTCCGGGTTGAGTTTTTTGGCCACTTCAAGGATTTCTTTTTCATAGGCGGTAAGGAACTCAATATTCTTATTCAGTTCCGCGCGCGCGAGTCCTTCGCACTTCTTTTTGTTTTCCTCAAATTCTTTTTTGCGCTTTTCCCAGTCTTTCTTCTGCTCGTCATCCATTTTGGATGTGTCTTCTTCGGACGGGTCGCGGAAAGTAGCGATTGCCTGATAAACCAGAGCTTTATTCAGGCGGATATTCGGCAGAAAACTGATAGCCTGATAGTAATTCATGCCGTCCTTATGCTCTTTCAGATATTTATCCAGCAGAGCGATTGCCGCGTCGTATTTCTCCAGACGAGTTTCGTTTTTTCTTTCCAGCAGAGCCGAAGCATCCGTCTGCACTGCCATCATGAAATCAAATTCCGGCTTGAGAGACTCGGGCAGCTGATTGTCCGCCTTAAGTTTTTCAAGATAGTAAATACCCAAATCGCTGAATCCGTTACTTCGCATAAGTTCCACGAAGTTCACAAGATGAGCTCTTTTCGCTTCATCAGCGGCATTTTTTTTATCTTCCTGAGCCGAAAGCCGCGACGGAAAAAACATTCCGAGCACCGCGAGCGCCAGGAGGAATATTTTCAGGAAGTCGTTTGACCGGTTCCAGAACATTTCAAATTCTCCTCTACGATATTTGCCCGCCAGGAACAAAACATTCCATAAACGGGTACCAAAAGCTGTGTCTGTTTTTGACTCGATTATCCGACGTCATTTTTTCGGGAAGCCAGTTGTCTGAAGCAGAGAAAAAGTTTTTACGGAAAAACACGGAATCAACCCCCGCATTTTTCGGAAACCATTTCAGACTCCCCCAAATTTTCCGAAAAAACGCCGTCAAATTATTTTGCTAAACACATATTTTATATTTTAACCAGAAAATCACGATTTGCGCAATCCACCCCCACCCAAAATTCTCAAAATTTTTCAAATTTCCTAAAAAAAATCCTCTTAAAACGTTTTTTCTGTCAAAATTCCAGAAAAAACGGAAGAAAAAAGCTATTCCTGGATCAAAGGACTTGACCAGCTCAAAACCCTGAAAGTTACGTCCCGTGCCGCGTGTCGGGGCTGAGCGTGCCATTCCTCTCTTTTTTTACTCAGAATCCTCATTCCTCCAGAAGGATTTCATTTTCGACGAGCTGCTCAAATGTCTGCCGCTTGCGGATGCAGATCATCTTTCCGTCACGAAGCAGAACTTCCGGCGCGTAAAGTTTGGAATTGTAGTTCGAACCCATGACAAAACCATAAGCTCCCGCGCAACCCATGACAAGAATATCCCCATTCCACGCGCGCGGCATTTCGCGAGTCACGACGAATCCGCCTTCTTCCTGAGTGAAAACATCCCCCGATTCACACAGCGGGCCGCAGACTACCGCGTCTGTCATTGGACGTTCCTCGGTTAAATCACCGTCCGCCGGACATATCGACATGGGATGATAGGAACCATAAAGCATTGGGCGTGCCAGGTTGTTGAAACCCGCGTCAAGTAAATAGAAAAGGTCCGTTCCGCCCTGCGTTTTGACCGACCGGATTTCCGAAAGCATGAATCCGCTTTCAGCCGTGAGGTACCTGCCCGGCTCAATCTCCAAGGTAATCGGAGTCTGATTCATTTGTTCTATTTCGCAGCGCGTGCGGTCCCACAATTCATAATACTTTTCCAGATCGACATACTCATCCCCCTCGCGGTAAACCGTCGGAAGGCCGCCGCCGGTGCTGATGGTATGGACAGAACTTCCGACACTCATGGCGAAATCTTTCATCGCGGAGCAGCATTGCGACAAGTGCTCAAAATCCGTACCAGATCCAATGTGAATGTGAAGCCCGGTGATCGCCAGACCATACTTTCCGGCTACCGCCATCGCGGTTGGAATGTCCTGATACCAAATACCGTGTTTGGAGAGAGGTCCTCCCGTGTTCGTCTTCTGGCTGTGTCCATGACCAAAACCGGGATTTAGGCGAATCGTAATCTCAACGGGATACTCCGTTTCCGGCCGTTCATTAAGGGCTTTCCCAAGCTGATGAATCATGTCAATCGAACCGCAGTTGACATGAATCCCATGCTCCACACAGAGCTGGAGAGCTTCCCGATCAAAAATATCCGCGGTATAGACAATTTCCGGAATTTCCTCCGCCGTTTCGGGGTGTGCCTTGAACCCGGCGGTCAACGCGCGGCGTATTTCCATCGCGCTTACCGCGTCCACTTTCGCGCCGGCCCGTCGAAGCAGCTGGAGAATCGCGAGATTGCTGCACGCCTTCTGCGCGTAACGAACCACGTCAAACTTTTCAAGATCCTTCAGCTGAGAAAGAATTCTGGACTCATCATAAACAAAAACCGGCGTTCCGTATTCCTTCACGATGTCCGTAATCTTAATGCCGGCTATCTCCGAAATCATCGGATCCATTTTCACGGGTTGAGGCATGTCAAAATCACCTTTTAAGATTAATTATTAAAAAAACGTCCGAAAACAAAAACGTTTCGAACTTAAAAAAATCGCACATATTCACTATTTTATCAGATTTTGATTTTTTGTAAACCGGGGAGATTGATTTTAATAAAACTTTCTCGTTTTTTTCACCGTGAAACGGTTTTCGAAATATGCCTGACACGATTTCAGGAAAAAGGGGAAAGAAACAGGAGAACGGGAATCGTTCCCGAATAAAATTTTCTTGCCCTTTGAAATAGAATAAACCAAAGGCAATTTTCAGGAAAAACTTCAGGCGGAGCAAGTCTTTTCTTAAATACTCGTTTCCGCGCATTCAGGAAAGGAAAAAAATGAAAGCCCATAATCGACCGATCTGTTTCTCAAGAGTTAAAAGTATTTTTTCTCCGCGGTTTCCAATCCTTCTTGGAATTGGAGCAGCGATTCTTTTGAACGGCTGCGAAAAACCGAAGGCTCCTCCCATGGCGGGTTCCGTTCAGGCCCCCGGAGTTGAAGTTACGGAGGTTAAAATCCAGACAACGGAAATTCCGGCAACAGAAGCTGCTCAGCTCGTGGAACATCTTCAAAAAGCGTACGCGCGTGAATATGGAGCGTCCGTGAAGTATGAAAAGTGGGGAGAGAAAGCGGAAAAAGAGGGTTGGAAACGCGCTGCGGCACTTTTCCGAGCTATTTCCCACTCTGAAAAAGTTCACGCGGACAATCACGCCGCGGCATTGAAAGTCCTTGGCGCGGCACCAATCGCCAATATCGCGGTTCCGGAAGCAGGCACTCTTGAGGAAATGTTTCAGAATGCTTTGGAGAACGAAAGGGAAACCGTTGAAAATTTTTATCCAGAGTTGATTACTGGTCTTAAAAAGTTAAAGAACCACGAAACTCTTCTGAAGAATTTTGAGTCAGCGAAGATTAATGACGAGCAGCATGCCAAACTTTATGAATCGGCCGTTAAAGATCCGAAAAAATGGAATGATGAAGGCGGAGATTTCACGGTATGCCTGATCTGCGGTGAAATCATGGAAGGCACTCCGCCGGTCAACTGTCCCAAATGCGGTTCGGCCAAGGAGAAGTTCAAGACTTTTTCCGGTAAATAATCCGTCCGCTGAGGTATTTGCCTCTTTAAAACATAATTTCGCGCGGAGCAGGTGATTCCGTGATTGGCGCGGGTAATCTTTCAAAGGCGGAGCGTTTCTCTTCATGGAAATTCACACGGGATAAACGCTTCGTCTGTTTCAAGCTGGTCCTGAAATTAAAAGATAAATGGAAGTTCTTCAAACTCAATTTTCAGAAAAACAGATAAAATTGACACGTTTTTTTGCCTCTCCCTCTTGAAAAATTCCGAAAAAGTGGTATATTCAGTTAAATTTTATCGATAAATTTAGCTGAATGGAAACCTATGTCCTTTTTTGGTCAAGAGATAACACGAACTTTTTCCTCCGCGCATCCTCTTCATGGAAGCGCGTATCCGATTTCATGGAGTTTGGACAAAAGTGGTGATGAACGGACCGGGAAAGAACTTCGTCATCATTGGCTTCATCTTCTGTCGCTTTTTTTCATTCTTGTTCTCACCGCGGTTCCGACGGGAGTCGCCGGAATGTTTTTTCGGGAAAGTGTTCATTGGGCCAATTTTGTTCGCGGCGCGCATCCTTACCTGATTTACGCACTTCCTTTCTGCGGCATTGGGATCGCTTTCCTTTACCGCGTTTGCCGAATCAGTCACCGGAATGAGTTTTCCCAACTTCACTCTTCTTTTCATGAAAGTACTTCCCCGCGTGAATCCCAAATCCCAGTGTCTCCATTTCTGGCTCCATTGGTTTATTCCTCGTCAGTTCTTTCGCACCTTTTTGGGGCATCAGTCGGATGTGAAGGGGCCTCACTGATCGTTGGAGGCGGTATTGGCTCTCAGATCGCGCGCTGGTTCCATCTTTCAGGACGAGATTTTTCCCTGATCGTTCTGTGCGCGATGGCCAGTTCCTTTTCTCCGCTTCTCGGGACACCATTTACCGCGGCTGTTTTTGTTCTTGAGCGTTGCGGTGTTCGACGTCCCGGTTTCCTTTTCCCGTGTCTTTTGGCCTCCTTCATCTCTTTTGAAATGACACGGTATTTTGGAATGGCGGCGATGCGGTTTGAGCTGGAATTGGTTCCAGGTTTTAGCGCGGTTTCTTTTGGCCGCGTACTGGCCCTTTCCGCGGTATGCGTTCTCGCGGGAACGTTTTTTCGCCTGCTGCTTCAAACCATCACGAATCTTACGGACCGATTCCTCCCTAACCGTTTTTTAGCAATGGGATTCGGAGGAGTCGTTCTCGTGAACCTGACACTCCTTTCCGGTACCCAGGATTACTGCGGAACGGGACTTCATCAGATGACGGACGCGTTTTTCGGTTCAGCCGTAACGTGGGCCTTTTTCTGGAAAATACTTTTCACGTCGCTTGCTCTTGGCTTTGGATTCAAAGGAGGACAAATCGTTCCCGCTTTTTTTGTCGGAATGACTCTTGGCTGTGTCCTGGCGCCGTATTTCGGTTTTGATTCAACCTTTGCCGCGTCCTTGGGGATGATCGTTCTTTTCACGACGGTTGTCCGCTGCCCGGCGGCTTCACTGCTGCTCGCGCTTGAACTTTTCTCAGGTTCCGCGTTTTTTTGGTTTATTCTGGCGGTTCTGATTGGAATACTCCCCAAGTACCTGGCTCCAGCGCACTGCTGGAAAATCTTCGTGAAATCGGAAAAACAGAATCAGAAACGACAAAGTCTTTAGCTGCGGAATCTTTTTCTTCAGATGATTTGTTCCAAATGCGAGAACGCGGAATAAGTATTAGAAACAGTGAAGAAAAGAACGGAGGCAGTCCCCCAAAAACTTAGGGGATTTTCAAAATTCCGCCTCCATCCAATATCCGAAACGGACCGCTGTCCGGAAGAGTTTCTTAGCCTTTTTTCAGAGCGACCTGCTCATAGCTTGTTTCGCAAAGAGCCATCATCGTCTCAAGATCGAGCTGTTCCGCCCTCGTTTCCGGAGTGAGGTTCATTTTTTCAAGAATTACGTCCACATCTGATTTTTCCAGAACGTTCTTGAAACAGGAAATCAGTTCGCTCCGAAGAAATTTTCTGCGATGGAAGAACATGGCGCGGATGAAATCATGCCATCGCTCAAGCTCTTTAATTCTCGCTCTTTTTTCCGGCCGATACTCGAGATGAACGATTGCGGAATAAACTTTCGGCGGCGGAAAGAAAACACCCGGCGGAATAATTCGGACGATTTCAACGTCTGCCTGGCACTGGCACCAAAGTGAAAGCGCTCCGTAATCTTTCGTCCCCGGTTCAGCCATCATGCGTTCCCCGACTTCTTTTTGGATAAGGACCGTCATTGACTTTGGAGGATCCTGAAGTCCCAGAAGATTTGTCATGATTGGCGTCGCCACACTATACGGCAGATTCGCGACCAATTTCAGGTCTGATTCCGGATTTTGTTCCCGAATGGCCTGAATAGTATTCATCACTTCCGGATTCAGACGATTTTTATTTTTGAGAATATCCATATTGAGCATCGTCACGTTGTCGCACGTGAACAGCTCTTCGCCTGCCAGCTGAAACAGCTGCTGATCCAGCTCAACCGTGATGACGTGCTTTGCCTTTGGAGCCATCTGAACCGTTAAACCGCCCGTTCCAGTTCCAACTTCCAGGATAATGTCCGTTGGCTGAATGTCGGCACTGCGAACGACCAGCTTCAATAGATTCTGGTCCATTAAAAAATTCTGCCCCAGTTTGTGGTTTGGCGAAATTCCCGCCTCTTCAAAACGGCGGAGCAAAAAAGAGAGTGTCTGATCTTTCATCGTGTCAATTTGCGGATCAAAAGTGGATCCAAAAAGGAAAACGAATCCATAAAATAAAAAATTAAAGGAATTCCATTCCGGGACAGCGGAATATTCAGCGTCTGAACAGTTCCTTTCTCCAAATTGCCCGTTTAAAGCCCGTATTTACGAATCGGAAAGTTTCGTAATTTCCTCGTTTTTCATAAGAAACGGCAAATAAACCGTTCTCCGCGTGAAAACAGGCAAAAGCAGGCATAAACCGCGAAGAGCAATTCCCTTCACGGTTTGTCTTGAATCTTACTTGCCCTGAGCGGCTTTAAGCGTATTCCCCAAAAGCATCGTGATGGTCAATGGGCCAACGCCGCCCGGAACGGGGGTAATGGCGGAAGTTTTCGCCTGAACAGCCTCAAAATCAACGTCACCGACTAAACCTTCTTCCGTACGGTTAATTCCGACATCCACGACGACCGCTCCATCCTTCACCATTTCCGGCGTAACGAATTTCGGCTTGCCGATCGCGACAATCAAAATATCCGCCTGACTCGTGATTGAAGGAAGATTAGCGGTTCGGCTATGGCAAACCGTAACGGTCGAGTCCGCCCCAATTCCACGCTGAACCATCATGGCGGCCATCGGTTTTCCTACGATGTCGCTTCTGCCGAGAATTACGACGTGTTTTCCCGCTGTCTCAATTCCGTACCGTTTCAGCATTTCCTGAATGCCGAAAGGCGTGCACGGCAGAAAACGCGGTCTTCCCTGAAGAATCAGCCCGACGTTGACCGGATGAAAGGCGTCCACGTCTTTGTCCGCGGAAACGGCGTCAAGAATTACCTTTTCATTAATCTGCTTTGGAAGCGGAAGCTGGCAGAGTATCCCGTGAACCGAATCGTCGTGATTTAATTCGTCCACCAATTCCAGAAGCTGTTCCTGGGTGGTGTCTGCCGGAAGGCGAAAAAGCTGACTTTTCATCCCAACTTCCGCGCACGCTTTTTCTTTATTCCGAACGTAAACCTGACTGGCTGGATCATCTCCCACGAGGATCGCGGCCAGACAGGGAGTAATACCGGTTTTTTGAATGAATTCACTAACCTGCTGCGTGATTTCGGAACGCAGCGTACGGGAAAGTTCTTTGCCGTTGAGAATGGTGGTCATGGAAAATTCCTGATGAATTTCGGTGCCAAGGATTTTGAAAATTAAACAGGTAATGGGCGAAAGTTCAACAAAGAATCCCGCCTTTATCTCATTTTACCACAGAATGAGTTTTTTTCAAGGAGTTTTAAAAGAATTATTTGCGAATTTCCCAAAGATTAATATTTTTTGAGATTCTTAAGTCTTTTTTCGCGTATCAGATATTTCTCCGAAAAGAGATCTTTCCAAAAATCTTTTTCTGAAAAAAACATGAATCCATGAAAATCTTTGAGGAAATTCAAATTTTTTGAGAGAGAAAAACCAAAAGCCTGAAACCGCGGCCAATTTCAGGCTGAAAAAATTCTGATTGAATCGCGATTGGGATTTTTGCCTGCTCCGAGAACTGCCTGCCCTGGAATCCGAAAGTTAGTTTAATTTTTTTCGAAATGCCGGTGGTTCAGTTCCGCGGTTCCCAATCCGAAACGCGGCCTTTTTCGAAAGAAAAACCATTTTCAAAAAAAGAAGAGCCAATCATCAAAAACTATTTTCCATCAACATATTTCTGGACAAAAGGTTCAACTTCCTGTGCCCAGATTTCGTAGCCTGCCGCGCCGGGATGGAGACGGTCACGCATCATTTCTACCGGAAGAAGTCCATCTTCCGTAAGGAATTTCTTTCCAAAATCAAGGTAAAGAACCGTTTCACCGTCTGCCAGAGCCGGAAGTCCGGAGTTGATTTCATTTACCTTGACGCGCATTTCGTCTGTCGGATTGGCACTGCGCGGGAAAACCGAAAGAAGGAGGATCTTCGCCGCGGGCACTTTTTCTTTCATGATCTCAATAATCTTTTTGATTCCCTCAACCGTCTGCTCCGGCGTGGAAGAACGATGTCCCACATTATTCGTACCAATCATGAGAATGACGAGTTTTGGAGAAATTCCATCCATTTCGCCGTTCGTCAGACGCCAGATCACGTGTTCTGTTCGGTCCGCGCCATATCCAAGATTCAATGCTTTGCGGTTTCCGTAATATTTAGCCCAAACGTCTTTTCCGGCTCTTTCCCAGCCGTGAGTAATCGAGTCACCGACAAAAACGAGATCAATGTCTCCTTCCTTCACAATCGCCAGTTTTTGGGCATGGCGATCGGCACACCACTTTTCTCCCATGCGTGAAACGGACTGAACCGCGATATTCGCGGTGCTTTCAGATGCCTCAGAAAATGAAACGGCAGAGGCAAGCAGCAAAACAGAAAAAAGTGAGATAACCAGTTTCTTCATAAATTTTTCTCCATCTTAAATGGTAGGGGAAATGGGAAAGGGAGTGTCTCGAAAAATTCTCCCATCAATTTTTCCAAATTGTACCATATTATTGCCAAAACGCAAGTAAAAAATTCCCTTTCCGTTAAATTTTCTCAAAAAAACTTACCACGAACAAGTCGAAAAATAATTAGAAAACAAATTTTCATTAAAATAGTGATTTTTTCACTGTTTTTTTGGAGATCTGAAGATTTTTTACCGAAATTTTCAATAGTTGGACGGATTTAGGTTTGACTAAACCTTTCCGTGAGCATTTTTTCATTTTTTTATTAAGACTTTTTTGAGAAAGGGGAGTTTCTCATGAAAAAGCAGGGAAGCCGCGTATGCGTGCTAGGGGTCGCTTTGTCTCTATTGACCGGTTCTGCCATGGTAAACGCGCAGAGCCTTGCCGCTGGGGAAAGCAGCGTAACGGAAGCCGTTCCTGGCGCGGCTCAAATCGTCGTTCAGGAAAATGTTGAGGCCGTTGAACTTGCCCCAGTGGAAGAAGGCGGATTCTGGGACAAATTTGAATGGAGTCTGGCTATTTCAGGCGTCGTTCAGGGAAACATGGGTTCAGACGTCTGGGATGATCAGGCGGACGCGGTCTACGGCATTGATCTCGATGCTTTTTTTCAATTGGATGACGTAAATTCTTTTTATGTTTTGCTTGAAGCTGGCGGCGGCGAAGGTGTTGACGGAAGAATTGGAACTTTCTCCGGCTGGAATGATCACGCCTGGGGGGATGATTCGATCGAAGTATCCGAAGTCTGGTGGGAACGCACGTGGATGGATGGAAGGTGGCGCGGGAGAATTGGGAAGGTTGACCTGACGACCGACTTTGATACCAACGCCTACGCGAATGATGAAGTTGGCCAGTTTATGTCCAGCGGGTTCGTGAATAACCTGGCCGTTGATATTCCGGACAATACTTTCGGCGCAATGCTCTGGTGGCAGCCGGCAGAAACCCTGAGTGTCGGACTCGGATACCAGAGCACAAGCGGCTGGGACGATATTTTTGACCGTAATTTCGGCATTCTTGAAATTGGATGGCATCCTGTCTTTTGCGGACATCAGGGAAATTATCGTTTCTATGGCTGGGCAGGGAGTTGGGCTGAAGATCCTGATGAAGAAATGGAGGCTTACTCTACGTATGGATGGGGATTCTCTTTTGATCAGGAAATTACCTCAAAACTTGGACTCTGGTGCCGTTACGGATGGAAACCGGATGAGGAATTCAATCCGATTGATCAGCACATCAGTTTTGGTTTCCAGTTGATGAATTTCGATTGGCGTCCGAATGACACGATTGGTTTGGGATATGGCATCGCGACGCTGTCGGATTCTTACGCGCAAACGCTTGAAAATCCGGATGATGAACATCATATCGAACTTTACTATCAGGCACAGCTTACGGAAAATATTTTCCTCACTCCAAACTTTCAATGGGTGGACAATGCCGAAGGTGACGCGGAAAATGACACGGTTTTCGTCATGGGACTGCGCGGAGTCATTGCTCTTTGATTAATTCTTAGTCCGCTGCCTGCCCAAGCCCGTTCAGCTGAGAATCTCCCCCTCAGCTGAACGTTTTTAATGGGCGATGTCTTTTTAGTGAAAACGCCAACACTCGGCAAGAAAAAATTTTTAACAGGAAACATTCTTTTTTTGAAAATCGCTATTGCGCAAAAACTTAAAAATTGTTACTCTCTATTTATCATTGAAAAAAATCAGGACAGTATTCAATTCCTATTCGGAACAAGCCGATCGTTCGGGAGCTTTCATGGCAGTCAAAATCTATCGGGCAAAAGATTTGTGCGAGGCCTTCGCGCTGATTCGAAACGATTTTGGACTGAACGCCACGATACTGGAAACACGTGAAATTCAATCCAGGAAATTTTTTGGACTTATTCGCGGAGAAAACCTCGTGGAAGTTACCGCTACCGACGAGGAATTTGACGGGGCGCGTGTTTCTGTTTCAGAAAAAAGCATACGAAGTGAAAATCACGAACCGTTCCGGAAACAGGGAGGAATGGGAACAGGCGAACTGCCGGAAAGTGAAACAGAAGAAAACGCGGACGCGGTTTCTGGTGAAGTTTCGGAAAACAGGAAAAAAAACATATTCCGCGCTGCGGAGATGCGGTTTATGGAAGAAGGGGATTTGGGGAGGCTCTCCGAAGGAAATGAGGAACAAAGAAGAGAAAATGCGTCCTTGACAGATTTTTCAGAGCTGCGGGACATTTCATTCAGAGAAAGTCCACCGCGCGATGGCACGTTTTGCGCGTCTTCAGAAGTTGAAAACGTTCATTCAGCCTCATTTCGCGCCGCGAATGAAGAAAAAATGTTTCCAGTCTGCCCCGGCGGAATCTTTTCATTTGCGGATAAAGTGTCAGATTCGGGCATGGAAACGAGTGCTGAGAATACTTTATCCAGCGTGAAAACGGAATCGCGTAAAAGTATCCTTCAAGTGCGGACATTTGACCAGAGAGCCTTTAGCGAATCATCTCCCGCGCCATTTTGGAACAGAATTTCCGGTGAACTGGTTTCAGAATGCGCGGAACCGGAGTGTTTTTCAGGAACAGCGGAAATTTCGGAAGAGCCTTTGATTCGAGTTTCTGAATCAACTCCTGAAATTGAGCGAAAGAATGAATCGGCAGTTCCTGCTTTTCGAAAACGCCGCTCCGCTCCTTCTCAAAAGCAGTGTTCAGAAAATTGCAGTGAAAGCTTTTCTGAACGCTTGCTTCCCTCGATGGAATCAAACCTCCTTTTTGGAAACGGAAATTCCTTTTTTAGCCGCGTTGCCGGATTTTCAGAGGAAAAAAAACTTCCAATTCCCGCGCGATTTCGAGATGCCCTGCTTCAGGTTTATTCAAAACTTCAAACCGCGGACATGGATGAGTACTCCATCGCGGACCTGATGGCTCGTCTCCGGGAAGATGAACTGCTTTACGCGGCGGCTGGAAAACGTGAACCAAACGCGAATTTGCGTTTCCTTGAAAAACGTCTTCAGGAACTCGTTTGCCAGGAGATTCAGACTGCCGGTCCCATTCCGATTCATCCCGGAAAGCGTCAAACTGTCGCGTTGGTTGGTCCTACTGGAGTCGGGAAAACGACTACTATCGCGAAACTGGCAATTGATTACCGTCAGAAAAAAAATTGCCAGGTTGGTTTAATTACGTTTGACCTTTCCAGAATGGGAGCTGTCGAGCAGCTTCAAACTTTTGCGGATGTCATTGGAATCCCAATGCTTTGCGCTTCCACGAAACGCCAGCTCCGTGACGCGATTGCCAGAATGAATGATTTTGATCTGGTTCTGATTGACACCGCGGGGCAAAGCCGTGCCGGAGAGCTTTCTCTTCAGGAAATGCGTCTCTTTTTCGATACGGCTCAGGTCAACAGCGTGATGCTCGTCCTTTCCGTAACCGCGAGACTGCGTCTTTTGACGCAAACCGTTGAGTCATTCAAAAGCCTCGGAACGACTTCACTCGTTTTGACGAAACTTGATGAATCACTCGGATTGGGGAATCTTTTCCCTCTTCTGCGGACTGCGGGACTTCCGGTCAGTTATCTTACGACTGGGCAGAAAGTGCCGGATGATTTTGAAACTGCGGATCGGGCGAGACTCGCGAAGTTAATCCTGGGCGATGAGCAGATTCGTTAGGAATTACGCGGCGAAAAATTTTTTCCAGTCAAATTTTGGGAAGAGAGATTTGGGTTCCGCGGAATATGATTAAAGTTGGGTTTCCAATTAAACACGTTAAACAGAATGCCGAACCAGCTTTCGCTGAATGTTCGGCAAACGTTTCGGCAGTTGCTTCTTCCGAATTTTCCAATAGATATTCAGAAGAAACGATTAAAAAGAATAAATGGCTTTTACGCCGTCCAAACAGATCGCTTAATCAAAAAAAGTTTAATTAAATAGAAAGAGAGTCCTGTTTCCGTCACATTTCTGAAGCGGATGGCTTTGGAACTCACGCTTCAAATAAGGCGGTGCCCAATGTTGAGGAGAACAGACGGCAAAAGTTTATTTTCGTCAAAGAAATAAACGACTCCGCAGAAACAGGATAAAAATCAGGAGGAATTCAGTGGCAAATCCAAAAATTTCAGCGCATATGGACGACATTTGGGTTGAATACAAAAAAAATCCAACGGTTGAATTGCGTAACCAGCTCATGGAAGCGTACATGCCGATCGTAAAATTTAACGGTGAAAAAATCAGGGCAAGATTTCCCAATGAGGTCGAACTTGATGACCTGATTTCGTCAGGATATTTTGGTCTCATGGATGCCATTGAGTCTTTCGATATTACTCGAGGCGTCAAATTTGAAACGTACTGCATTCAGCGAATTCAGGGAGCCATGCTGGATGAAATCAGAAATCTGGACTGGGTTCCGCGTTTGATTCGTTCACGTGCCTCAAAATTGAATGATGTCACGCACAAATTGGAGCTTCGCCTTGGTCGAACGCCTACCAATGAGGAAATCGCTGAAGTCATGCAGATTACGCCTGCTGAAGTGGAAAAACTCAAAAAAGAAACCACGACCGTAGGCCTGGTCAGCCTGAACAATAAATGGGCAAATGAAAGTGACGACAAGGATCTCAACGAAGGTGATGTTCTTGAAGACCGCAAAACAGAAGATCCGATTAATTCCCTTCAAAGAAAAGACCTGATCCGTCTCATTACGAAGGGCTTAAGTCAAAATGAGCGTCTGATTCTGATTCTCTACTATTACGAAGAAATGACGATGAAAGAAATCGGCGCGACCCTGAATCTTTCCGAAAGCCGCGTCAGCCAGATGCATTCTCAGATGATGAAGCGTCTCAAAAAGCAGCTTCTTCCGAGAAGAAACGAACTTCTCCCATCCACCTGATTTTTTCTGGTTAAATTTTCGGGACAAGCCGTTTTCCTGATTCCACGTGTTTTCCTCGTGAAAACCCCATCCGCGTGAGATCTCCTCATTTCACGCGGTTTTTTATTTCGAGAAACTCCTGGATCTTCCGCCTTCTTTAATTCAGGACTTTCAGATATTCCGTTTTCAATTTTTTCAGATCTTTATTTTTGAAATGGCAAGAATCCGCAAACGTAAATATGGTCCCGGTGTCCCGCCGCCGCAGGAAAGAAAACCTTTTCGCGACGTAAGCACGTGTTTCAGGGAAATCTTTGGCTCAAAATCGTACAAAGTATGCGTTGACGGCGGTTTTACCTGCCCGAATCGGGATGGAACATGCGGAACAGGCGGATGCGTTTTTTGCGGAGAACGCGGTGCGGGCGAGTTCATTACCGGAAACGGAATTCGGGAGCAAATCAGCTCCGCCATGGAGAAAGCCCGCCTGAAACATCGCGCGGAAAAATTTATTGTTTATTTCCAGAATTTTACGAATACTTACGCTCCGGTCCCCGTTCTTCGCGCGAAATATGATTCGGCTTTAGCTGATGGAGACCCGCGAATCGTTGGACTCGCCATTGGAACCCGCGCCGACTGCGTTTCGGAAGAAATCGCGGATCTTCTTGCGGAATACGCGCGAAAATACTATCTCCAAATTGAACTTGGCCTCCAGACCTCTGACGATCAGACCGCGCGAAGAATTAATCGCGGATACGAAAGTAAACGTTTCACTCAAGCGGTGGAAATTCTTCGGCAGCGAAATCTGAATGTCGTGACGCACATTCTGCTTGGTCTTCCGGGAGAAACGAAGGAACACATCATCCGAACAGTTGATTTTCTGAATCGGCACGACATTCAGGGAATTAAAATCCATTCCCTTTACGTTCTGGCCGGCACACGACTCGCTCAGCAATACCAAAATGGTGAATTTGAGCCAATTACGATGGCGGAATATGTTGACTGGGCGGTTTACGTACTGACGCACATTTCCCCAAAACTCATTGTTCATCGGATATCAGGAGATTGCGCCCGGGAAATGCTCGTCGCGCCGGAATGGATCATGAAAAAAAAGGAAATTATGGAGCAGATTATTCAGACAATGGAAAAGAATGGATGGAAACAGGGAGAATTCTTCTCGGAACAGCCTTTTCAAATTCCTTCGGAAATCTTTCAAAAACCGAAATAAACTTCTCCAAAGAGAAATTTTCATCAAGAGTTTCGTTTAGCTCGCGAAAGCAGATTTCCGTGAATGAAATTCTCATGTTCCGCCTTTCAATTACTTTCCCTTAAAAAACGCCAATGAACTGAAAACTCCTCTAAAAAATGAAAATTTTAGAGGAGTTAAAGCCCCTCAGGAATTATTCAGATTCTTCTAAATTTCCTCAAACAGGAACAAATTGCCGTCAAAAGTTTTCTGATTCTCAGTTTTCCACTGAAAAAACAGAAAAAATCACAAAATATTGCTCTTGGTCTGTTGAATCAATAAGTAATTTGTGATAAAATAAAAGAAGTTGAAAATATCCCCTTTTCTTGAAATTTGAGGAATTGCCGGCATGAACGCACAGAAAAAATCCAATCCCCCCAAAAAATCAGAGGCAGCCAAGGTCTCCAAGGCATCCGCCCCGAAAAAAAACATGTCTGTCGGAGCGAAACAGAAACTTTTCGCCTCAGTTTTTCTTTTCATCCTGCTTACCGCTTATGTCGTGCTTTTTTTCGTGCCTGAATTTCCCAACGCGCTTTGGATTCGGCTGCTTCTGCCTCTTCTGCTGGCTCCCCTGATGAGCTGCGCGATTTTTTTTCTTCTGAAAAAAAGCCTAACGGCCAAGGATATCGAGTACATTAAGGATGAGGAAAACTTCGCGCGTGCCCTGAAGGCAATGAAGCAAGCCAAATTCTATACGAAAAAATTTCCCGGCTTTCCTAAGGGAATCCGTAAGGAAATCATTCCTTCTGCGGTGAGCGGTTTGGTTCTTTTCATCTTAATGACATTAATTTCTCCCTGTCGGCCGCCGGAAATGCCAATGCCGGATTTCGCTGAAATGGCCGCTGAGGAATTTTACCACCCGTATCTTTTCGCGGTCAGCGACAACGTACTGGCGCTGGCTCCGCCAATGCTCATGGATACGGGGGACTGGGCCGCGAACATTCCGCCCAAATATCTGGAATGGACGATGTACGCGGATATGTTCCGAAATCATTTTGAGCTGGCCCACGCGAACGGAAACCTTTCAGAAACCAAAACTTCCGGAGTCTGGCTCGCCATGGCGCAAGCGTCTCTTCTCGCCGGTAAGGGGGAGCGTGCCGCGGAAGAATACCAGGCAGTGCTTGCCGCCGGGAAAACTGATCCTGAAATCGCTTTTCAGGCTGCTATTGCTCTCGCCTATTCCGGAAAACTTGAAGACGCGGCCAAAGCATTGGGCGAACTTGACGCCAAGGCCGTCGCGGAAGCAATCGGTGATGACCAGGCTCTTCCGCATTGGAAACTCGCGCTGCGGCTTCTTCGGGGTGAATTAAATGAATTCGTCTGCGCGGACTACAAGAAATTTTTCTTGCGCCAGAGTAACGCGCTTGCCCGTTTCAACCAGAAAAAACAGTCGGCCGATGATTCCGCTTCCAATGAAAAAAAATCAGCCTCTTCTTCCCTAAATACCGAAATCAGGACTGAGCAGCAGCTTCTCGAGCGCCGTGTTCGTGCCGCGAGTACCAACATGGCGGTCGTTCAACTCCTCTCCGGAGATTGTGCCAGTGCGGTTTCCACCGCAAATGCGGTACTGCCGCTCACTCGTTCTTTAGTGCCGCGCGGCGCGAAAATCCTTCAAATGTGCGCTTTGAATACGAAAGCTCACGCCGCGGCTTCTCTTGGAACCGATTTTAGCGACAACGCGAAAGAATGGGATCAGAGTATGGTCTTTTCTTCTCCCGAAGAATACTTTACGCGAGTCCGCAAAATGTTTGAGGAAATTTTAGCGTTGGAACGTCTTGAAACAGAAACCGCGGATCCCGCGTACCGTAAGTCGGTCTGTTTTCTTGGACCATGGGTTAGCGAAGCGCAGGCAGCTCTGACGAATCAGTTTTCTTCGGAACAGTTTCCGGACGCTAAAACGTTTCAAACCAAATACGCGGATCTTTTTGAGCTGATCGGCGGCCTGCACAAGGCATGGAATTTGACGGAAGCCGCTAAAGTACCGTTTTGGGCGGTCCCGGTTGAACAGCTTTTGATGAAGAACAGCCTGATTCTTGAGGGACGCGACACCGACGAAAACTACGCGGTGGCTCTCAAAACCGTTAAAGAGAAATTTCAGAATGGCTCCGCTTATCCGCTTCTCGTAACGGAAACGCTCATGAAGGAACTTCAGGTTCTGGGACGTTTCGCCGCGAAAGAAGGTCTGACAATCAGTATGCTTAATCAGCTTCAGGAAGATCAGAAAAAACTTGTTCGGGAAACCCGTGACGCGGTACCGGAAAATCATCCGCTGATCGCGCGTCAGGCTCTCGTTACGCTGCGTCTTACTCTCATCCAGAAAGACCTTTCCAAAAAAGCTCTCGGAACGGTCCATACCGCTCTGACTCAGGCAGAAGATATTCTTGCTCAGTGGAAGTATCCGGAGCAATTTTGGCTCGTTCAGGAATTAACTGCCGCTCAAACTCTGACTCAAGCTATGAAAGAGAAGGAACAGGACAAAATTCAGGCTGTTTTTGAACCTTTGCTTAAAAAGCAGGAATCGAATCTTTTCCGGCAATCAAGCGTTTACCGAGACTGCGCGTTCGCGTTTCAGCATCGAGGATTCACGGCGGAAGCTGACGCGATGAACCGTTCCGCGAGAACGATTTTCAATCAGCAGATTTTCCGTGACAATACGCGGCACTTCCTAATCCTTCAAATGGACAAAATCCTGAAACATTGACCTGACGAAAATTTGGAAAATTGATCAATTCCCAAGGAAAGTAATTTCATGAGTTACTCAATTTCACGACAAATGGATTTTTGCTATGGGCACCGTCTTCCCGATCACGCGGGAAAATGCCGGTTTCTGCACGGGCATAACGGCCGTGTCGAGATCACCATTCAGGCGGATTCACTTGATGACGGCGGAATGGTCATGGATTTCGGGGAATTCCGTTCCGGAATTGAAGCGTGGATTGACGAGGAACTGGACCACCATACGATTCTTTTTCGTGAGGATCCTCTTCTTCCGCTTTTGAGGAACGCGGGGCAGAAAATCGTTGAAATTGATTCAATTCCAACCGCGGAAAATATTGCGGCTCTTATTTTTGGAAAAGCACAAAGCATGGGACTGAATGTTATTCGCGTCCGTGTTTGGGAAACGGCTCGAAATATGGCAGAATTTAACGGTTAAGCCGCAAGACTGGTTAAATTGGTTAAATTAAGTTGAAATTTGCCTTGATGCAAAAATTTCTTGATATTTTAAGCAGTATTACCGAAATTCAAATCATTCGAAAAACCTTCGAAAATTTTAAAACATTTGAAATTTTTTCAAAAAATCCTTCGGTACCGCTTGCTTTTCGGATGAATCCGGATAAAATAGTATTGGGGAAACGTTTTCCAGAAGAATAGACCAATGGATCTTTCAATACGCGAAGATCTGTTAAATTCATGAATTTTCGGCAATGATCGGGTAAAGAAATGCGCCGGCAGGACAAAATACTTGTTCCTTCCATTTCTGAACACAGTTCGCACTCCAAAACATTCCGTTTTTGGGGGCGTGTTGCCGTTTTTTTAGCCGTTTTTTGTCTGTTTGCGAAAACGGCTGCGTTTTCCGCTTCTTCCGGGGATTCGTCTCATCGTGTTACTGCTGTTGATGATTCTTCGGACTCATCATGGGAATCTTCTCTCGCAGCTTTGAATATTCATTTGCCAAAAGAGTTTCACCCATGGGGGATGTGCGAGGTTGGAGCTTGGAATTTTTCAAAAACGATCATTGAAAATCGGCGGAAAAACAGCTCCTCAAATCAGACAGTCATGGAGACGTGTGCCACTCTGCGCGAAAAAAATGACTTTTCCTGCTCTACCGTCACGGAATCTGTGATTCTTCTGGCAGGAAAAACCATCCCGAATGAGCCGAAAACGAGTTGCACAAACTTTTGGGGGCTGTCACCTGATGAAAAAATCTCAGTAAAAGAATTGTCCGCGGAAACGTTGGAAATTGACGGTATTCCGCTGAAATGCCGCGTCGTAAAGTTCCGTTCGTGTTCCGGTTCTGGAAAACAGGAAACGACTTTCTGGATTAATGAGACGACGGCTCCTTATCTTTTACGAAAAGAAAGAACCTTTTTCGATTCTTCCGGGGAAAAAATCCTTCAGACGCTCCGGCAAAACGTGACTTCCCTGAATTTTCAGCTCTCTATTTGCGGCAAAGTTCTCAATGTCTTCCAATATTCGCAGGAGACCGTTTATCCCGCGTACGTATCCAATTCTGAAGTCGTCGCTTCTCTTTCCGTACCGGGACATGTCGTGACTCAAATTACTCACGAAAAGGATTTAGCGGGAAAGCCTCTTCAAGACATATCGACGGAACTT
Organism: Thermoguttaceae bacterium; assembly: GCA_017408405.1. Taxonomy (GTDB): domain Bacteria; phylum Planctomycetota; class Planctomycetia; order Pirellulales; family Thermoguttaceae; genus RGIG3701. The sequence continues at coordinate 59,580 of JAFQUP010000118.1, read as the reverse complement.
CTTGACTATGGAACGAGCCGTCAGGACTATCAGAGCGGTATTTATCGGAGTTCGGTCCGTGCCAAACGTCTTGTGGTCATTCCGCCCGCCTCTTCCATTCACGAACGTGAAGACGCTTTTTCCGCAATTGCGCGGAGGAATCCGGAAAAAGACGGAATGGAACTTGACTCAAAATCCGACACTGAAAACGCGTTATCGGAAACCGCCGCGTTATCTGAAAAACATACCGTCTCCGTGAAAGACACTGAAAGCGCGTTAACCGCTTCGCAGACATCGCGGGAATTGTCGGTGAAAGAAAAAACGCTTCCTGATGAAAGTATTTCTGGAAACGAAAAACAAAAAAATGAGAATATCCAGGCTGCTTCTGAACCCAGAAAGGAATCGCTTATTCGCCAAAATGGTTTTGAGGTTTCTGAAATTCAGAGTGAAACAGACCTGCTGACGAATGGTCTGGAATTAACGGGAAAAGATTACCAAAGTCCAATCTCAGAAAATTCCGCGTCGGAAATAGAGAAAGAATTAACGGAAACCGCTTTTTTATCGATGAGAACGGAAAATGAAAAAAATCCAACGATTTCCTTAAAAATCTCCGTTGATCCCGGAAGACAGGAAGTTTCCGCCTCAGGAATAAGGCCGTTTTCTCAAAACTTCTTCCATGGCCGTTTTTTGAATGGATTCAGGCAGCCACCGCAGCAAATCTGGAGTGAAGACTCTATTTTTTTCAGTCTCCAGAAAGAAGATATTCAAAGAGAAATGCGTAATCGACAGGAGGAAACGAAGTTTCTGAAGGAGCTTCTTCTTTCGGAGATGGACCTTAAAAATGCGCTTAACGAAATCGAAAAGTATTCGCGTCAAAGTCTTTCCATGGAAGAATCAGGAAAGGCCGCGCGAAGGATTCAGTTTCCTGGTGACGATCTCTGTTTTCGTCAAGTTTGCGCGTACTGGCAATCGGAAAAGGTTTTCCAGGCGCGTTCGAAAAACTCAAATTTGAATATTTCTCTGCCGAATTTTTTTCTGTCATTGGATTGGTCACGAAATCCGGAAGGAGCGTTGGATACTGAAAACACGACACGGATTCGGAGTTTTTCACCGCTTTACGATTCAAACCTTCGGCTTCATTCCAAGGCAAGAGAGAGAAGGAACGGAGCGGTTTCTATCAAAAATTCAAGAATTGTCCCAACAAAATCCATTCGAGAAGAAATGATGGCGGAAGAGAACGAAAAAGGCGGGGACGAGAACGAGGCGAAGAAGCAGGGTACTTCTTCGGTAAAAGATGGATTTTTCAGGAAAAGTATTCAATTTTTAATTCAGAGATCTGAAGAAATTCCATAACGTTTCTATCAGGCTGGACATTCTTCCAAATTTCCCAGGTGTTTCAGGATGGCAAATGGAGCGTCTATTGGGATTTTTTTTATTTTTTTGTGATTTTCTCCTTGACATTTTAACAGGAAAAGTCTATAGTTTAAAATTATCCTGAATTATTTTAATTTTATCGAAAAGGAACGCACATGGCACTTTTGCGCTTGATTAAAGGACTGTCTCCGGGAAAAACTTTTTCGCTTAAGGAAAACGAATATATTCTTGGACGGGGACACGACTGTGAAATTCAGCTGGAAATCGCGGCTGTGAGCAGAAAGCATGTGCGGATTTACCGGATGGGAAACGATTATTTTCTCGAAGATCTCAAAAGCAGAAATGGAACTTTGCTGAATAATCGACCGGTGACAGTGCCTACGAAACTTAATAATCGAGACAGAATTCAGGTATGCAGTGTCGTAATGTATTATTATTCGGATGGGCACGAACACGATCGAGACGAAATTGAGGATTTTCAGGCACGAATCTCCGACATTGGCGTGGGGGATCAATCTTCGTATATGGCGACATTTGACATGCTGAAACAAAAGAATCAGCTTGGTCAAAACTCGGTCAATCCTGAGGTAAAACTTCACGCGCTCATTGAAATTGGACGTCATTTGGGAGAAGCGGTCAAACTGGAAGAGGTTTTAGCGAGAATTCTTGAGAGTCTCTTTGACATTTTCCCGCAGGCAGACCGCGGTATTATCGTTTTGCGTGATCGAAATTCCGACAGGCTTGTCCCGAAAGCTCTTAAACAGAGAAATCCGAATAATGAGGAAGTGCGTCTCAGTCGAACCATTCTCCAAAACGTCATTTCAAGCGGACAGGCAATTCTCTCCGCGGATGCCGCGACGGATTCAAGGTTTGACATGGCTCAAAGCATTTCACATTCGCCGATACGTTCAATGATGTGCGCTCCGCTGCTTGGAATTAATGGGGACGCGATTGGTGTTCTTCAGATTGACGCGGCTACGACCATGCGGCAATTCACCGCTTCTGATCTGGAAATTCTCGCGAGTGTCGCGAATCAGGCTACGTTTGCCGTTCGTAACGCGCAGTTAATGGAACATCTCATGGCTGAGGAATCTTTAAAACGCGAATTAAGAGTCGCGCACAAAGTTCAGCAGGGGCTGCTCCCAGCCATGAAACCAATTGTCAACGGATATGAATTTTTTGACTACTACTCGCCCGCGCGCCAGCTGGGAGGGGACTATTTTGATTATGTCCCGCTTCAGGATGGGAGATTGGCCGTTATTTTGGGTGACGTGTCGGGAAAAGGAATCTCCGCTTCGCTGCTTATGGCGAAAATGTCCGCGGAAGCCCGTTATCTTCTGGCGATGCATCCTTCGGTGACTGATGCCATGTTCGCTTTGAACAATACGTTTTGTGATGAGCGGTGGGAAGACCGTTTTGTCACTGTCATCGCGGGTATTCTGGATCCGCGTACTCATGACATTGAGCTGGTCAACGCGGGGCATCTTCCGCCTGTTCTGTGCCGACCGGACGGCTCGCTTGAAATCGTTCAGACGCAAAGAGGGTTTCCGGTGGGAGTACTGCCTGATTCAACGTTCATCTCAAATAAAATACGCCTGAAACCTGGTGAATCACTTTTCTTCTTCACGGATGGTGCTACTGACGGTGTCAACGCGGAGGGGGTCATGTTTGGAATGGAAAGAATTCTCAACTGCTGGAGAAAACCTTATCTCAATATTGAGGAGCAGGGAATGGCTTTAATCCGCGACATTCAGAAATTTGTCGGAAAAGTGCCGCACGCGGACGATATTTGCCTCACGGGAATTCGAAGAACCATTTAAATGTTCGGACCGGTAATTTCATGAATGACATTCGTTGCCGAACCAACGGGACAACTGGAAGGGGGACGGCAAATTCAATTTGGACTCAAAGAACATTTTCAGGAGACGTCTGATGCCGTCTGAAAATTATCTGAAACCGGAAGTCATTGCGCGAATAAAGCGTCTTGATCTTCGTGCCAAATTCATTGTGAAAGGGTTCCTGCACGGGCTTCACTCCAGTCCGTTTCAGGGGTTTTCCGTCGAATTCAGTGAACATCATCGATATGCTCCGGGAGACGATCCCAAAGACATCGACTGGCTCGTTTACGCTAAAACGGATAAATACTACGTACGCAAATTTGAGTCTGAAACCAATCTTACGGGATACTTGCTCATTGACCAGAGCGCCTCAATGAACTATACTTTCCGACAGGATATTACCAAGTTTGACTACGCGGTCTGTCTTGCCGCTGCCTTGGCGTATCTGATGATTCACCAAAGGGACCCGGTGGGACTTCTTACTTTTGGAGAAAACATCAGCCGCTGCATCAAGCCCGGAACGAGACCTTCGCAGCTCTCCGCCATTCTTTCTCTGCTTTCAGGAATGACGCCGACCGGAAAAACGGACATTGCCAAAGCGCTGCACCAGACTGCCGCCATGCTGCGTCATCAGTCGCTCGTCATGATTATCAGTGATCTGCTTACGGAAGAAGAGCCTGTTCTGGAAGCTCTGCGGCGGCTGAAATTCGCGGGCCACGACATCCTTCTTCTCCATTTGCTGGATGAAGCCGAAGTAAACTTTCCATTTGAAGGTCCTCTTTTGCTGGAAGAACCTGAAACGCAGGAAACGCTTCGAGTTGATTCTGACGGTTTTCGGAATGAGTACCTGCGCCAAATCAGAGATTTCAGGAATCGGCTCGCGGAAGAATGCGCGAAAATCGGAGCGGATTATCTCCCGCTGGACACTGGGATGCCTTTCGACAAAGCCCTGGCAGAATATCTCTCAAAAAGACGCGGTGCGTAAGCCGCGCGTTTTTCTGAACACGCGGCACCGGCTACTAACGCGCAAAAGCGCAGCGTTTTCGCGAAGGACATGGAAAGATTTAATTTGTCCCGCGTCCCTCCGTAAATGCCAAGGATCCCCAGGGAAATTCCGACTCATGACTTAACAAAAAAATGTCGATAGCTTATCATAGCTTTGTGGATAAGAAAGGGGAAGCCCATTGGGGGAGCCTCCAGGTGTCTATTTGTGCCGTCTAGCCTTCAAGACTTTTCGCGCCGTCCAAAGCAACTGAAAAAGTCTTTTCAGGAATTCCCTTCTTTCCACATCGCGTTAGGGCTTTATCCTGTTTAGTTGCTGGTTAGTGTTCCTGGGGGGTAAATTCTTGCCCCTTGTTTAATTAGTATTTCGTCTTTTTCTGTCTCAATAGCGCGTATTTTCTTCTGACTTTCGGAGAACGGCGTTTTTTCAGGAGTATCTCTTTGGGAATTGGCGATAGACCGCGAAAACAGAAGTTCTTGGAAGATGGCGAATGCTCCGCGGCAGCCCGTGAGTGAAGTTCGGAATCTTCAAAGCAGGCGCGTTTGGGAAAAGGGCAGTCTGTCCGGGAGGGGAGATTTTCATTTCTGAAGGAGTTTTTGGAGATTCGCGCTGAAACTTTTTTGGAAAATTTTCCTGAAAAGTACGGGGGGATACTTGCGGAAAAGTGATTCAGCGGGTACAATAAGAGAAAATTGTTTATGATTTGATCCCCCACATTTTTTTAAGGAGAATATTTCATGTCTATTTCCCGCCGTGATTTCGTTAAGGCTGGCGCGGTTGCCGGTCTTGCCGTCAATGGTCTTTCCATTGCCCGTTCTGCCCATGCTCAGGGTTCCGACATCATCAAAGTCGGTCTCGTCGGCTGCGGCGGACGTGGTACTGGTGCTGCGCATAACGCGCTGAACGCGGATCCGAACACCCAGATCGTGGCTCTTGGCGACCTTTTTGAAGATCGCGTCAAGGCTTGCGCCGCGGGTCTGAAAGATACTTTCGGCGATCGCGCTCCGCTTACCGATGATTGCCTCTTCAGCGGTTTCGACGCCTACAAAGCGGTCATTGAGAAGTGCGACGTCGTCCTTCTTTGCTCCACCCCGCACTATCGTCCGATCCATCTCCGCGCCGCGGTCGATGCCGGCAAACACGCCTTCTTTGAAAAACCGGTCGCCGTGGATCCCGCGGGTGTCCGCAGTGTTCTGGAAAGCGCCAAGATCGGCGAAGAAAAAGGCCTCACCCTCGTCTGCGGTCTCTGCTGGCGCTACCACACGGCCGTCCAGGAAACGATGGCCCGCGTGATGGACGGCGCGATCGGTGAGATCCGCGCGATCCAGGAAACCTACCTCACCGGTAAACTCTGGACCCGTGCCCGTCAGCCGAACGACACGGAAATGATGTTCCAGAACCGCAACTGGTACAATTTCTGCTGGCTCTCCGGCGACTTCAACGTCGAACAGCACGTCCACTCTCTCGACAAAGCCATGTGGGTCATGGGCGACAAACCCCCGGTCCAGGCCTGGGGCGTCGGCGGCCGTGCGGTCCGTATCGAACAGCCGGCTTACGGCGACATCTACGACATGATGGGCGTTACCTACGAATGGGAAAACGGCATCAAATGCCATGCCTTCTGCCGTCAGCAGAGCGGCTGCTTCAATGACACGAACGATGATTTCATCGGCACGACTGGTTACGCCAGCATCCTGAAGAACACCATCTGGAATTCCAAGGGAGAAGTCATCTGGAAGTACCGCGGCAAGCCGTGCGATATGTACACGAACGAGCACAAGTACATGTTCAAATCGATCCGTAACGGCGAAAAACGCAATGACGGCGTCACGGGCGCGTACAGTACCATGCTCGCTATCCTTGGCCGCGAAGTCTGCTACACGGGCAAGCGCATCAAGTGGGATGAGCTGATGAACTCCGGAATGAACCTCGCTCCGGCTACCTACGCTGTCGATGCTGACGCGCCGACCATGCCGAACGAAAAGGGTGAATACCTCGTTCCGCTGCCGGGAACTGGAAACCGCACGATCTGATCATTAAGACCGTGTCTTTTTGAAAATGAGATTACGAACGCGTTGTTTTTCGGAACGGCGCGTTTTTTTGTTGTTTATTCGAATAAAAACCTGGATTTGTGAAAATTTACTGGAAAAACCGAATAATTACGCATGGTGAGTCGCATGAAGCGCGCGGCTTAAGCAGAATGGCTATTTCCTCAGGACTTCCCATCTTATTTTAATGTGATCGAGAAAAAGGATTTTGAGGTGAAAAAAAGAAAATATTTTTACTTTTTTAGGAAAATTTTAATAAATTCCCCTATGGGAAAAGGATTGAAAATGCTAAAATGAATAAACGTCAGATTTTGTATCGCCTTTTGAGAGCTTCCTTTCTCGACAGTGAATTTTTGTCGGTTATTTTGAGCGGGAGTTTTGGTAAGGGTGGGACGTGAATCGGAAATTGACCGAAATTTTTCATTAAGATACGCAAAGGATAAAACATGAAATCATCTGTTTCCAACCATAAAGTTTGGAGCCTTCTGAGTATTGCGCTTTTGCTTTTAGGAACCGGTTTATTCACGAAGAATATCTGTTCAGCACAGACTGGTGAAGATAAGATGCTCATAACGGCCGATCTGCTTTTGCCGCAGTCGACCTGTGCTTACGTTTCAATTCGTGATATTGACGTTCTTCAGGAAACCTGGAAAAAAACCACGTTGGGCCAGCTCCATGATCGTCCGGATATGGAAGCGTTTTTTAAGAGTTTTGAGGAACAGATTACCTTGAAATTCACACCTGTTGAGAATATGCTTGGACTGACGCTGAATGATATTATTCAGATTGCCAGTTCCGAAGTTTCAGCCGCGCTTCTTCTGCTTGACGCACAGCGGTACGGATTCGCGGTAGTCATTAACGTGGGTGACAAACATTACGAAACCCAGGCGGTTTTGACCAAAATTGCCAAACGTGTTCGTGAGAATGGCGGCACGCATCAGAAAAACCGGGTTAAGGACGCTGAAATTCATATTTTGAATATTGTCGATCCGGAAGATGGTTCACGGCACAAAGCGTACTATATTTTGACTGGCGAGCTGCTGCTTGTTTCAGACAAGCCGGAAATCGTAAAAGATGTTCTGACGCGCCTGAATATCCTGACGAATCGTCCGGGCCAGACGCTGGCGTCTTTTTCGGAGATGGATCCCTATCTCGACATTCTCAACAATACGATTGTCGATGACCAGCTGCCGGATATTATTTGGTACTGCGATCCGATGCGTTACGCGCAGGTTCAGCGTTTGATTAAAATTAAAAACGATCCGGAATACGCCAAGTCGAAAGACTATGCCAAACTTTGCGCGAACGCGGGTTTTGACGGAGTTGAGGCGATTGGCGGCGTTTTCACTCTCTGTCATCAGGATTTCGACATGACGCAGCGTATTTTCCTCAGTATTCCGGAGGAACCGAAAGATTCGCTTAAAATGCTTTCGTTTGATTCGACCGCTGATAAAAAACTTCCTTCGTGGATTCCGGCGGACTGCGGTTCGGTTCAGATTCACAATTTGAACATTCTTGATGTTTTCGATAATCTTGGTCCGTTGGTGAATCAGTTCTTTGGCGAGGGCGGCGACACGGTTTGGGAAGATGTTCTTGACGGTTTCAAAAACGACCCGTATGGTCCAAAAGTTGATTTACGTGAAGACATTGCGTCCCTTCTGGAAAATAAAGTCATTTATCTCATGCATAATCATGACGCCAAGGCGATTGACGGTGAACGCCGGCTCATCGCCATTCCGGTTAAAGACGCTGCCGCCATCCAGAAGAATCTTGCCGCTCTTCTGAATGAAGAACCTTCTTTTGAGGTTCTCGAAAATGGAGATGATATTCGCTGGAAGTACGTGAATGAGGAGCAGGAAGAAGGCGACGCGAGTTCCAAAGTTCAGGGAAAACGTTTTCCTGAAATGACCATTACGGTTTGGAATGATTATCTTTTGGTCGCTTCTGAGCCGGAATTTATTGATTTTATTCTGAAAGCGGAGCGAATGAACGCGGCTTCCTTGGCCACTCTTCCGGTTTATCAGAAGGTTGTGAAAGAACTTGCCGCGATGGCTGGCAAGGAGAAGATGCTGTCTCTCTGTTTCGTCAATAGTGAGAAGGTCCGTGAACATACCTATGAAATGATTAAAGCCGGAACACTTGATGATAGTGCCGCGACCTATTCCTCCGAATTCGGAAAGCTCATTCGCAAAAGCACGGAAGATGAAAATGGAAATTATCAGATTAACACTTCCGAAATGCCTGAATTTGAGGAAGTGCGTAAATACTTCCTTCCTTCCGGAGGATATATTTTCAAAACGAAGGGCGGATACATTTTCCAGGGAATCATGATGTCCAAGGAAAAAATGGCTAAATAGTCACGAAGCTTCTTTTGGATTGAGAGGCACTGTCTGTGGAGGCGGTGCCTCTTTTATTTTGTGAAATTTTGAAAATATTTCCAGGGAGGACCTTGTTTTTTTTCAGTTCATTCGTTAAAATAAAAGGAGAGCTTAAAAAAGTATCACGATAAAAGGAGAAATTCATGGATTCGATTACGCAGTTTTTTAATGATATGCCGTATGTCAGCCTTCTGATTTTTTGGGCTTCTCTCGTTCTCTTTTTCATGATTGTCGAAGCTGCTACCGCCGCGCTCGTCTCTCTTTGGTTTATTCTGGGGGGAGCCGTTGCTTTTATCGCGGCTTTATGCGGAGCGTCATTTTGGATTCAGGTGATTCTTTTTACGGTCGTTTCCGCGATTGCGTTCCTTTTGCTGCGTCCCATGATGATTCGAAGTTTTCGGATTAAGGAGACAACCACGAATGTGGATTCCATCGTTGGGATGAATGGAATTGTTCTGGAAGAGATTGACAATTTGAGAACGGCAGGCCGTGTGAAGGTTAACGGGATGAATTGGTCCGCGAAGTCCGCGACTGGTGAAAATTTCGCTCCGGAACAAATCATTGTCGTTAAAGAGGTTCAGGGCGTAACGCTCATCGTTGACAAAATTGATTAAAAGCAAGTTTTAGGGAATTTCCCAAAACGAGTTTCCATTGAAAGACCGTTTGGGAAAGGTCCCTTAAGAAACATTAACATAAACTTTAATTCCAGGGGAGGAACTTGAGTATGACGACTCAAATCATTATTGGCGTTATTGTTGTTTTTGCCATTGCGATCATAGTTTTTCTTTCATACTATATTCGGATTGTGCCGCAAACGCAGGTTTATGTCGTTGAAAGGCTTGGCAGTTATCGAACGTCGCTGGGGGCCGGGCTTCATCTTTTGGTGCCGTTCATTGATTCCGTCGTGAACAAGGTGTCTTTGAAGGAAGATGTTTTGGATTATCCTCCGCAGCCGGTCATTACGAAGGATAACGTCACGATTCAGGTTGATTCAGTCGTTTTCTTTCAGGTTACGGACGCGAAATTGTTTACGTACGGAGCGAGTCGGCCGATTCTCGCGATTCAGCAGCTAACCGCCACGACTTTGAGAAATATTATTGGCGAGATGGATTTGGATGGAACGCTCACATCGCGTGACAGCATTAACGCCAAGATTACCCGAATTTTGGATGAAGCGTCCGACAAATGGGGAATTAAAGTGAACCGGGTTGAGCTGAAAAACATTCTGCCGCCGCCGGCAATTCAGGATGCCATGGAAAAGCAGATGAAAGCAGAACGGGAACGCCGTGAAGCCATTCTCCAGGCGGAAGGGCGCAAAAAGAGCGAGATTTTGATTGCGGAAGGTGAAAAACAGGCGCAGATTCTCCGGGCTGAAGCGGAAAAAGAGCAGGCGATTTTGAAAGCGCAGGCTGAAAAAGAAAAGCAGATCCTTGAGGCTGCCGGTGAAGCGGAAGCGATTCTTTCAGTTCAGCAGGCTTTGGCGGACAGTATTAAAATGTTGAACGAAGCCGCGCCAACGCAGGAAGTTTTGACGATTAAATCTCTCGAAGCGTTTGCCAAGGCCGCGGATGGCAAAGCGACGAAACTCATCATTCCGAGCCAGATTCAGGGTATCGCGGGACTTGCCGCCGCGCTGAAAGATGTCGTGAAAGAATGATCTCATGAATCCGTAATTTACTGAACCCAAGCGTCGAATTACGTTAACCGAATTCGGGAATAAACCGGATTCGGCTTGTTTTTTGAGTTGAGAACGATTTGTTATGGAATCGTGAAAATGGTGTGTTTTTATCTTGTGAAAGTTATTTTTAAAAGGTCCTTTAAAAGAAAAAACCGTGTCCAAAACACGGCTTAAGCAGGGGAATAGGGACTCGAACCCCAACTAAATGAACCAGAATCATTTGTGCTGCCATTACACGATTCCCCTAAGTATGAAAAGTATGATACCATAATTTCATATTTTGTCAAGGGGGGTGAAAGGAACTTTCAGAAATTTTTTTCGGTTAGTTCTTCGTTGATGGAATTTACGCGCGGAAGAACAGAGAGTAAACGGCGATTCTTGTTCATTTCCAATTCACTCCCAAAAGGCATTTGGGGATGAACGTTCCGGCATGGAGATGAAACGGAGCGTTGAAGTTCCTGGAAAAAACGTATTGGAAAGAATGACTTTTATTTTTTGTCAGTCTTTTTTTCCAGCGGCAGAATGGTGACGCGCCGGAATTCAAAACCGGCGAATTCAGATTGAATCTGAATCTTTCCGCAGGCTGGTTTCACGTCATAGGCACGATTGGCGACGACTCCGTTGACGATGTTCGTGATCGTGTCGCCGTCGCAGATAATTTCGAGAGTATTCCATTCTCCGATGGGTTTGTCGAGGTCCTGTTTGCCGCGGAAACCTTTCACATCGGCCCATTCAGGATCGCGTCCCCACCAGTCAATGCGTCCGCCGTTGATCGTATGGGGTTTTCCATTCGGTGAGTAGATACCGCAATTCGCTTTACTCCGCTCTTCTTTCACGTTCGCGGTAATGGAGAATTCATCCGTTCCGTTTCCCACGACGATAAAGTCTCCAGTTCCCCCTTCGATAATATTGCACTCGAGTGAGCACATCCAGGTTTTTCCCCATGCTCCGTCTTCACCTTTGGAGTGGACGAGGATACCGCAGTCTCTGGTTTTGTTTTCACGCGGCGGCAGAGCGGCTCCGGTAAAACGGTATTCAACGATTAAACGGTAATTCTCAAAGGCTTCGTTTGTCGTAATGCAGCCGAGTTTTTCTCCAGAAACGCAAATTTTTCCATCCTTAACGGTGAAAACTCCAGTTGGGTCATTTTCTTTGCCCTGATCCTTAATGAATCGATACCAGTTGGTGAGATCTTTGCCGTTGAAAAGTTCTCTTGCTTCCGTAACGGGGGTGGGGGCAGGGTCGGAAGCGAGGATTGAGTCAGTGAATAAAAAAGAGGCAGTACCAGCGACTAAAAAAGCTCCTGTTCGGATTATTTCGGCGAGTGATATTTTTTTCATAAATGGATCTCCATGGAAGACTTTTGGGGGAAGAAATCCTGCGGCTGGCAGGGAGTCAAATGATAATCAATGATTTTACCTGAATGGTTTGCGTTTGTCAACCGGCACAAGATAGATTTTGAGAAAAAAAGAAAAAGAGTCCTGGAAAACAGGACTCTTGATGGAACATATTTTTCTGAAAATGATTTTTTGAGGCGTTTTTTTAGCGGACCAGCGCCTTAAATTTTACGGCCCCTTTTTCACCCGCGTAAAGCGGCTGGGTAATTTCCCAGCGGAGTGTTTGAGAACCGGAGCCGTTAATTTCATAGGTGAATGAGGAATCCACGCTGCTTTCAGCGGAATCCTCCACGATTTCCAGCCGAGCGGGAAGATTATCAACCAGGGTAATGTTTCCAACCGGCGTTTTTCCCGTATTTTCAAAGTAAATAATGAAATCGATGGTTTCACCGGTTTGGCGGAAGTCGTTGAGGCCACCTTGGCGATTCGAATGTTCTGTTTGTGCGTTCCCTCTTTCACGGTATAGAGTGAGGGAATGCCCATATTCTGAACGGAAACGCTGGCACTTTCTTTTTCAATGAAAACACGCAGTTCTTCATTGGCGGTCCAGGCGTTGACGAAAATCGTGCCGTCAGCTGACCAGGCGCGGGTTTTTCCTTCCGAAACGTTCGGTCCAATCACGGAACGGTTTTCCTGCGCGATAACAGCTTCCTGCGCCTGAATTTGAGGCGCGGTAATGCCGTCCATTTGTCCTGTTCCGGCTGATGTTTGCGCCTGAATCATGACGTCTTTGCCCATTTCCGTCCGAGTCTGAATATTTTGCTTTGTCGTGCTGGTTTCAAGATTCTGTCCCTGAATACTGACTTCCGTTGGAGTATAGAGGTCGCCCGTACTTAAAACCTGTTCGTCAATATTCAGATCCACGACCTGACGTACCGCGCGAAAACGCGGCGCGTAAATGTAGACGGGATCCGGACTTTGGATTGTGGCACGTCCCTCGCCGTTATTGAAGTAAATGAAAGTTCCGGTTTGTTCCCCAATTTGAGTTTGCCAGTTGTCATCCATTTCCTGACCGCCTACCTTGATTTTTTGCGGATTGGGAATGTCGATTTTCTGGGCACTCTTTTTCGTGTCAATAATATATTCGTCGGCAGGCTGGGCGAATGAAGGACGTTCCGGGGCGGAAAGGCGTTTTTCGATAGCTTCCAGGTCCATCATGGCTGGCGCGGGAGTCGGTACGGCAGCCGGTTCCTCCGCCGCCGTCAGTCTGATCGGATTTTCCTGGGCTGATTGGGTGAAGGGTAACGTCACGACCGCGAAAGAGATGTCGTTCGCGCTGGAAACGGAATTGGAGGCCTTTTCGGAGGCATTCACGCAGTCTGCCGCGAAATGAACTTTTGAATCGGAAACGGTACGAAGGCTCGGACTGTTTTCGGACTGACGGGAGGAAAGTTCACTGAAATTCGTCGAACGAAGGATCGTTTCCACGGTGATGTTCATTGGACCTTCATTAACAGTGAAATGTTTTCCCGTTTCCAGGAATTTTTTATGAAGTCCATACGGTTTATCCATGAAAAGCACGCTTGAGGGGGTGCTGGCGGAAGCCTGGGGCTTCAATGCTTTTTTGAGCGGACTCTGATGCCGAACCGGTTTTCCAGCCTGTTCTCCTGTCGCGCCGGAAATGTCGGAAGACTCAAGTGATTCCGGAAGCAGGAGTTCATTGGGCAGAGAAGAGTCTTCCTCGTTTTCCTCGTTTTCCTCATTTTCCTCAAGAGTCGGAAGTTCTGGTAGTTCCGAGGGATCTTCTTCTGCTTTTGCCGGTTTTTTTCGCGTTTGGGGAGCCTGCTCCGGCAGAGCGGGTTTCTTTTGCTGGGGTTGCGGCAGATTTTCTTTCGGCGTAATTTCAGGCTGAAGATCCAGCTCGGAAGCTCCGGGAGCTTCCAGAACTCGAACGCCAGATTCTGTCGGTACCAGCGGAGCCATCATCTCTTCGATCGTATCTTCGACCTGCTTGGGAGCGGAGATTTCTTCCGGGATTGCCAATTCATCCACGGCAGGAAGTTCTTCGAGCGGCTCGTCCTCCTGATTTTTTTCAGGGGCCGTGTCTTTTTCCTGGCTGGGGGCAGGGGCAGGTTCGGGTGAAATTTCCTCCGCTTCGAGGATTTCAGGAGCCGTTTCATTTTCATTTATTTCAGGGGAGATTTCCTCAACTGGAAGTGGTGAGGAATCTTCCGGAATGGCATTTTCTTCCGTAAATTCTTCTTCAACCGCAGGAGCCTCGGGAGAGACCGGGATTTCATTGTCGGACGGAACGACATCCGGAGCCGGAGTCGGTTCTGAAGTCTGGGCCGGGATCTGCGGATCATTCCAGTGGGGCTCTTTCGTGAGTGATGGATTTGAGACGTGAATGGGAGTGCAGCTGGAAACGTTTCCGCTATGAACGGAGCAGGTCGGGCAGGCCGGATTACGGCACGGGAGAGCGGATGGAGCAGCGCACGCAGCTTTACTGACAGGAGTCAGACCGCACGCGGGAGTGATTCGCGGCCGGCATGGTGCCGGAATCCCATGACACGGAACTTTTGTCTGGCATGGTCCCGCGGCAGGGCATGAAATCCGGGATTGGCATGGATTTTGTGTCTGGCATGACTGACACTGGGGATTTGAACACGGCGAGACAGGCTGACACGAAACTTTAGTTGGGCATGGCGCGGAAACCTGGCAGGAAACCTGGGAGCGAATGCCGCATGGTCCCTGGCAGGAACAAAAAACGAGTGTCAAAAGCGCGCAAAATCCCATCAGGAACGTGCTTAAGGTCAAAATTTTTGATTTTGCCGTATTTACGTGTGGATGTCGGTTCATGACCGTCTCCTTTTCTAAATTGAGTTTGGGCTCAAGAAATTCGTGATGCTGGGTCCCTTTTATTGGACTTTTGGAGTTATCGGGATTAAAATGCGTAAACCTTAATGATTATTTGGAATATTCTGAAATTTCTAATTTTTTGTATTTTTTTGTTCATAGGAATTTTGAGGATTTGTGAAAATACTTTCGAGTCAAGAATTTGAGAATTAAATTGGATTTGGAGAAGTTTATTTTGGGGGGTGGAAAAAGGTTCTCTCTTTTTTTGACGTTTGGCCAAATCTCAGCCAGGCGTAAAAAAAGATTTCAGAGTTTCATTTTCCAAATGTTTTATCTCTCCCCCTTGAAATTTTATTCTGAATCATTTATGATAAATTGGAGTCCTCAGTGAACTTTCCAAAAGCCAATTTCCAGTTTTTTGCGGGGAAGTGATTTTGGGAAGGTCTTGTTGGCTTTTAATTTGGGGCAGTATTTTTTCCTCTTGGTAATTATTCAGGAAGTGTTTTATGGCAAAGAGAATTCTCACCATATCGTTTCTTTTTTTTGTTCTGTTTCTTGTGTCTGCGCGGGTATTTTCGCAAAATCTTGATGAGAATGGCAAGCTGCCGCGTGCTTCCGCGGAATCGCAGGGAATTTCCTCACGCGTACTGACCCGGCTGATTCATCGTTTGAATGCGGAAGTGACGGCACCGAACAGCATCATGGTCTTGCGTCATGGCAAAGTGGTCGCGGAAGCCTGGTGGCCGCCGCACTCTCCGGAAACGACGCACGCGTGCTATTCGCTGAGCAAAAGTTTCGCTTCGACGGCGGCCGGGTTTGCTGTCGCGGAGGGGAAACTTGCCCTTGACGCGAAACTTACCGATCTTTTCGCGAACGAGCTTCCGGCAGATTTCGCGAATCCGACTCCGGCGAATAAATATGAGTATTTGAAAAAGGCCCGATTGCGCGATTTGCTTACGATGTCTTGCGGGCATGAGACCGAACCAGCGCTTCAGGGGCTTTTTCCTCTTGATTTTTCCAAGCCGGAAGGCGAGAGTTGGCAGCAGACTTTCCTGAATCATCCGTTCAAGCATGAGCCGGGAACTTTTTTCCGGTATAATACGGCGGGGACGTTCATGGTTTCCGCGGCCGTTCAGAACGCGGTAGGTGAGACCATTCGCGATTATCTGGTTCCGCGTCTGTTTGAGCCGCTTAAGATAGAAACTCCTTATTGGGAATCTTCTCCTAATGGTTTTTCCAAGGGGGGGACAGGTCTTTTCCTGCGTACGGAAGACATCGCGAAGTTTGGCCAATTCTGCCTTCAGCGCGGAGAATGGAATGGAAAGCCGCTTTTGCCGCCGGAATGGTTTGACGAAGCGACCGCGAAGCATGTCTCGAATGGGGCAGATCCGAACAGCGACTGGGCGCAAGGGTACGGTTTTCAGTTTTGGCGTTGCCGATTCAATGTTTACCGCGGCGACGGAATGTTCAGTCAATTCATGGTCGCGTTTCCTGATCAGGATGCGGTCGTGGCGATGACGTCAGATTCCAATGGTTACCAGCAGATTCTGAATATTCTTTTTGAGGAACTTCTTCCCGCCTTCCGGAATGAGGTACTTCCAGAGGATCCGGCAGCGGTTGAGGAGCTTAAAAAGGTTTCAGTTTCCCTGCCGGTCAAAGATGGTCAGTCCCGAAGTCTTGTGTTGGAGAATCTCCATTTCCAGAGCGAAATTCTTGGCCGGGACATGACATTCAATGTTTATCTTCCGAATGGTTATCTCACGGGCGGTTTTGATTATCCGGTTCTTTACCTTCTCCACGGCGGCGGAGACGTTGGTGACGCATGGCTCCGGAAAGGAGATTTGAAACGAATCGCGGACGATTGGTTCAAAGACAGAGCGCGGAAAGCGATCATCGTCATGCCGTATTGCGAAGATGGTCGATGGCGTAATGATTTTGAGGGTAAAAACCGGTATGAAGAATACTTTATTAAGGAATTGATTCCGTATGTGGAATCGCGTTTCCGCTGTCGAAAGGGGCGGGAAGATCGCGCGGTTTCCGGTCTTTCCCGCGGCGGGTACGGGTCACTCCTTTACGCGCTGCGGCATCCGGATCTGTTTGGGACCTGTTTTGCGATGAGTCCTTCCATACGTCCGCACGATTTCGTGTGTTCGATGCCGGAAGAAGAGTTTCTGAAGCTTTATCGGACGTGCGTCAGGCCGAATCATCAGGAGGGAGAGCTTCGTTTGACTCCATTTTTTCTTGAACATGATATTTTGACCATGGTTTCGAAAGTTCCAGAGGAGCGGAAACGCGCTGTTCGGATATTTATTGACTGCGGCGATGATGACCATCTTGTCAGCGGTTCTCTTCTGCTTCACCTGGAAATGCTTAAGTATGGTATTCCGCACGAATTGCGGGTTCGCGACGGCGCGCATAATTGGAAATACTGGAAAGATTCACTTCCAATGGCACTGGATTTTTTTCTGAAGTAGGAGGTTTCAGGCCCCGTGAAAGCGGGGCCTTTTTTGGTGATGAGTATGGAGCGGGGAAGGGGGGATTTACGAAATCAGAAAATTTGCTAAAATGACCCTTTGTTGAAAGGAACTTCCATAAACCGTTTTTTTCGGAAAAACGTTTTGGGGGTAGTTTCTTAAGTTTATTCTGGGTATCAGAAAGGAGGGGTGAGTATGGTTATTCCGGTTTATTCTGAGGAAATAGTCATTGGTCCGGAACATTTGGATGAGATGAATCACGTCAATAATACGTGGCACATTCACTGGATGCAGGAGGTTGCTGTTCGCCATTCCGCACTGAATGGCTGGGACATGGCGCGTTACGTGGAACGAGGGTTCGCGTGGTTTGTGCGTCAGCACACGATTAATTATCTTCAGCAGATTTTTGAAGGGGACACGATCATTATCGATACGTGGGTCGCGGACATGAAGCACGTCAGCAGTACGCGAAAATATCGAATTCGCAGGAAATCAGACGGGCAGATTCTCGCTTCCGCTCAAACTCGCTGGGGATTGGTTGATTTGAAAACGGGCCGTCCGCATCGCGCGCCGGAAGATTTGCTTGAATGCTTTATTCAGCTGAGTGAGAGTCTTCCGGAGGAATTTCATGAAAAGAGTGAAAGGACTTTTGGAGTTTGACGTTTTGGATTTTGTGTTTCCGGGAGGAATTTCATGAGCCAGAAAAAAGAGATTTTTTCAAAATCGGATTTTGAGTCTTTATGCCGTTTGCGATTGGGATTTCGCGTTTACGTGTGGCTGCTTATTTTGACGATGACAATTTGGACGCTTTTACCGGTTTTTCAATCGGAAATTCCTTCCTGTGATTTTCAGAACGGTTTGGAGGGGCTGGAATCTGTTTTGCTCTTCTTGACTTGTTTTCTTTCCTGGCTTTTTCAGTTTGCGGCATTTTACGCGCTTTGGCTTTTTTTTCGGTCATCCAAAATTTTGGGAAAACGGCTGGCAATTATTGGAAAGCTGCCGTTTTTCATCAGAATACTTCAAACTTTGATTTTTGGTTTGCTTTGTCTTATTGTCTGTTTGAGCAATCAATTTGGGACCGTGACGGCGGTGGATTTTCTTTTTTCTGTTAATTACTTTTTTAGCAGTTGGTTTTTTCCGTTTGTTTTACTTGTCTTCCTTTTTTGCTGTGCCTTGCGTCTTGAAAGCAGTGTTGGTCTTTTTTGGGTAAAGTGGCTGTTTTTTCTCCTTTTTCTGCCTTTGATTCTTCAGGTTTTCCACAATTTGGCGGAGGGTGTCGGAAGTCTTACGCTTCGCGAGTTGGATCTTTTAGGAAAAGAGGATTCATTCGCTGTTCTTTATTGGCTTCGGAAGATTTTTCAGCTGGCGCAGATCGTTACTTTTCTTGTGCTGATTCGCGCAATAAACAGCAATATGGGAAAGGGAGAGTTGAAATGATCCGCCAGGGGAGTGCTGAATGGTCTGAAGTCTGAGTTTGGGTGGAATAAACGGATGTTTTTGAAGTCTGGTTTTCCTTCCTGATGAAAAAAGAATTGGAATAAATTCTGAAAAAAATCAGGAATTTCATGGAAAAACGTGGAATGAATCCTTGACTTTTTCAATTTCATCATTTAAAATGAGGGAAAGCTTCGGGGCTTAAGCCGCGAAAGAAGCATTTTGAAACGCAGGAACGTTACTGCCTGCCTGTCCCGCCATTTTTAAGGAGTCGTTTATGCTGAAAAATTCGACACGCCGTAATTTTTTGAAATCTTCTGCCCTGACTGGCGCAGGTGCGCTGGTTCTTCCTGCCGGTATTGTACGCGGGGAGAATACGCCGAATGAGAAATTAAATCTTGCTTTTCTGGGAGTCGGCGGACGCGGAGCCGCGAATCGCGGCGGTTCTTCAATGCACAATACTTACGCGCTTTGCGATACGAATCGCGTAACGCTTGAGAAGATCGGTGAGAAGTATCCGGACGCGAAAAAGACCGTGGATTGGCGAACGCTTATTGACGATGACAAAATTGACGCGTTTTTTGTTTCGACGGCGGAGCATCATCATGCTCTTGCGTCGGTGGCTGCCATGCGTCAGGGGAAAAGCGTCTATACGGAAAAACCGCTTGCCAGAACAGTTCAGGAAGCGCGGATCATGCAGGAAGAATACTGTGCCCGCCGCGGGAAAATCGCTACGCAGATGGGAACCCAAATCCATGCTGTGCGAAATTACCGGCTGGCTCTTGAGTACGTTCGTTCCGGTGCCATTGGTAAAGTCACGGAAGCTCATGTCTGGTGCGGGCGCACGATTGCGCCGATTGGTCCGGCAGTTCTTGAGGAGCAGCCGATTCCTGACGGTTACGCCTGGGATGAATGGCTTGGTCCGGCTCCGGTTAGAGCATTTAATATCGACTACGTAAATAAAGGCTGCCTTAACTGGCATCGCCGCTGGGACTTTGGCACGGGAGTTCTTGGGGATATGGGAAGTCATCTCATTGATCTTCCGTTCTGGGTACTTGAGCTGGAACGCCCGACGCGAGTTTCGTGCGAAGCGCCGGATCCGGACCCGGTTGCTACTCCGCCCTGGATGGTGGTTACTTGGGAGCATCCAGCGCGCAAAACGAGCAGTGAGTTTACCGGCGGTCCGATCAAACTCGTCTGGTATCATGGTCCGGAGGGAATGAAGCGGCGCAGCGATCTGCTTCAGCCGCTGGTTGGAGACGATACGGTGATCAATGACTGGTTCATTGGCGCGGCATTTATTGGAGAAAAAGGTGTTTGTGTCGCGGATTACGGAAAAACATTGCTTTCGCCGCAATCGAAATTCAAAGATTTCAAGCATGAACCGTTCTTTCCTGATTCGCCCGGACACTATGTTGAATTTTTCAACGCGGTTAAAGGCGGTCCGGAATCGCTCTGCAATTTTGATTATTCAGGGAAACTCATCGAGAATAATCTGCTCGGGAATGCCGCGCACCGAGCAGGAAACAAAACTCTTGACTGGGATTTCCAGAAATTTGAATTCACGAACGCACCAGAGGCAAACGCGCTCCTGAAATCGGACTATGAGTACCGAAAAGGGTGGGACATTATCCAAAGATAATAAAAGATTTGAGGAATCATGGAGACCGTGAAGCCGTGCTTCGCGGCTGCTCCTTTTTATTCTGGATATTTCAGACAAAAAGGATGAAGAATTCGTGATCTTCATCCTTTTGATGTTTTGGTTAATGGCGTTATTTACGCAAAAACAGAGTTTTTAACGTCTTGCTCCCTCTTCCTGTTCCGTCGCGAGCATTTCTTTTTCTCCGGGGTCAGCCAGGCTTTCCGGAACGGAGTGAATTGGCGCGACGGACGGTTCGGGCGTGGAGTAGCGCAGCGCGGCGACACGGTTTTGAACGTCAGGCTGATACGGGTTAAGTGCCAGCGCGTGTTCATAGGCGGTAAGGGCGTTTTCGCTGTCCCCCATTCTTTCACGAACACTTCCCAGTGCAGTGTACGCGCGAGTACTCCGATTGTCGATTGCGACGGCATCGTTCAGACAGTCTCGAGCGCGTCCAAGCTGCTTGTGCTCATCGTAAAGCCGTGCCAGCTCAATTCTCGGTTCAGCGGAATTTGGCTGACGGTCAACCCATTCCTCAATCAGACGAAAGGCAAGATCGTCCTGACCGATATCGCAGTAAAGCGTCGCGAGCGAACGATTGCATTCAATATGATCCGGATTTTTCTGAAGGCAGAGTTCGTAGCAGTATTTTGCCATTTGAAAATCCTGCTCCTGTCCGGTATCAATAGCGCGCTGATGATAAACGACTCCCGAATTGTAGTAGGCGTCAGGACTGTCCGGGTCGGCCTGTTTCGCTTTCTCGAAACAGTTGAGAGCGTCTTCGGTACGCTGCGCGGCCAAAAGCCGAACCCCTTCCGCATTATAGTTATTCGCGGTAAAAGAACTGCAGCCGTTCAAAAGCATGGCAGACGCCAAAACGACGCTGAAACTCACCAATTGCGTCATTTTGGCGCCTTTTGCCACGCTTGAATCTTGAGAATGAAAATACTTTTTCACGACTGCTGTCCTTTTGGGGTCAGGTTTTCGGGTTTTAAGTTTTTCCAGGCGGTTTGAATACGCTGTTTTGTGTTTTGAAAGTCTGGTTTCCAATCTTTTTAGGGGAATCTTTCATTTTCCCGGAAACTTGAAAAGACACGGAATTATTCTCCAAACTTAATTTTAAATAAGTATATCCGAAAAAACTTTTTAACGCAAGAGCAGTTTTTTGAAATTTTTTGACTTTTATTCGGGGTCAGCCTCTTGAAAAGAAAATAGTTTTGTCTATAATTAGCAAATGGAGGCCCTTTAGGTTCCCGCCTTTACTTTCCCATTTTCCCATCCTGATTTTATGGAGTAAGACCAATGAAAAAATTTTCTTTTTTCGCGTTTTTCGCGGTACTTCTTTTCACTTGCGCGAACGTGGCTGATTCAGTTCGCGCGCAGAATGACGCGAGTGAACTTCGTGTTCTTTCTTTTAATATTCGATTAAGTTACGGTGAAATTGGGAAACCGACGGAGTGGAAGCACCGCCGGGATTTCGTCGCGGAGATTATTGAAAAAGGGAATTACGATTTTGTCGGTGTTCAGGAAGCGATTATTACCGCGAAACCGGATCTGAATCAGGTTGAGGACCTTAAAAAACTTCTTCCGCAGTATGGTCTTTTGACTCGTTCGCGTATGATTTCGACGACGGAAGGTGAGTCTACGCCGATTATGTGGCGCAAGGATCGCTGGGAAATTGACGAGAAAGAGCAGGGCGTTTTCTGGCTCTCTGATACGCCGGACGTCCCGCAGTCCATTACTTGGGGCAATGCCTGTCCAAGAACGGTCGTTTGGGGAAAATTTCATGAGCTTAAAGATGGAAAGCGTACGGGGCATGTTGTTTATTTCATTAATTCCCATTTTGACCATGTGAGTGAAAAAGCCCGGCAGTTGGCTGCGGTTCAAATCGCCGATTTTATCGCGAAAAATGTGAAGGAAGGGGAAATCGCGTTTCTGACTGGCGATTTTAACTGTGGTGAGAAATCCCAGGCAGTTAAGTATCTGCGCGGAGAAGAGGCTGAAATTCAGGCTGAGGACGTGAAAGGTCCGATTGCGATGATTGATACGTTCCGGGCGGTGAATTCGGCAGAGGTGAGCGGTCGGACTTTTCATGGGTTTCGCGATGTAAAATTCTCTGAAAAGATCGATTATGTTCTTATGCTCGGTGATGCCAAAGTCAAATCCGCCAAGATCATTCGCGAGAAAAAAGAGATTTATCCCTCGGATCATTTTCCGATTGACGCGGTCATTGAATGGAAATAGTTGAAGACGCGTTAAACCAGTTAGAGTGACAGACGTGATTTATTTCGCGTCTGTTTTTTTATTGGGTATCGGGGAAGGAGGAAGCATTAAAAATCAGGATGGTTTTCTGAAAGATATTTATGGCGAGTTTCTTTTTTATCTGAAATTGGTTTGTCGCGCTGTCTTTTCTTGAAGTTTTCTTTGAACTGCTAAATCAAAATTTCGCGTTAAAATTTTTCTTGTCGAAGATTTTCTCATTTTTTAGTGGATAAATTGGGACAAGTGGGAAAATTTTCCGAATTATCGAGAAATTTTAGAGAAATTTGGTAAATTTTGACGATTCTTTTTAAAAGACGGAGTATACTAATTAATAATATTGAGCATATTTAGTGGAGTATTCAGATTGAAAGGAATTTTCATCTGAAAAGGCCATGTGATTAAATAGATTGTCACGCACGGAAAGCGCGGTCGGGAACAGAATTTTAACGGGAGTGAAGGAGAGATTCCCAAAAGTTCAGTTTTACCTGCCAGATTGATTTGATTCTGTTCAGGTCAATTTGAAGATAAAAAGATTCCGAGTCCCCAGTGTTTTTTCGTGTTTCAAAGGTTACCAGAAACCGGGTTTTTCCCGAAAGTGAGAGAAAATGTCCTCGAACAAAAAAAGTACTTTTCGTTTTTTTTCATCTCGTCATTCCAATCGTAAAGTGAATGAGACTCGCAAACCGACGCTGGAGTCTCTTGAATCCCGTCAGCTTCTTTCCGCTGTTGGGTTCAGTTCGGATAATTTGGTGGATTCAAATCAGTTTCAGGCAGTTCTTGGGAACAAACTGGATCCGGAGGATACGTCAGACCGCTATGTCATTTTGAGTGTCGCGGCGGCTGATGGTGGTGAGTTTAATCCGGAAGATCTGAGTATTTGGGATTCGGAAGATAAAGAAGTATCGATTCTTAGTTCAAAAGTGGAGAACGGTGTCGCGTCTATTCTCGCGAAGTATTCTCTTGGTGAAACATATGTTTTTCAGTTGGGAGAGAAAACGGATTCGGGAGACGGCAACGATCCGGCCTTTAACGTTTTGTTTACGATTGTCGGCGACCTTGACGGAAATGGAGAATTTTCCGCGGAAGAATACCATACGCTGTTCGGCGAGGTTCAGAAAGGGCACGGGGTGAATAATCGTTTCATTTCCGTGTTTAAGAATATTTACGGAGTGGATATTTCAGGGAATCATTTTGACGCGATTTATGATGTGGACGGCAGCGGGAAAATCTCGCAGAATACGTTTGATACGGTCATTGCTCCCAATTTTTCCTCTCAGCTGATTTTAACGCAGGAGATCACGACGGTTCCCGTAATTCATGATTTTGAGGTAAATGGGACGATTCCGGAAAAGGTTTCCGGTCAGAAATACTCTTTCGTCACGACGGAATCGGAAGCATTGGTTCTTTCCGGCAAGACAGAGGCGCAGGACGCGCTTTTGACGTGGACGGACGCGGAGGGAAATATTTACTCCGGTAAACTTGATTTGCGAGAATCCGGTTCATGCGTTTTAACGAATAAAGCGGATGAAAAAGACACGGTAACTCTTGAATATGAAATTGCTGAAGATGAGAGTTTTACCCTTTCGTTCCCCGAAGAGCTGGTCTGTGACGGAAATATTCAGATGGAACTCTGGAGTGATCCGGAACACACGATGAAATCGAACATTTATTCTCTTTTCATTGATCTGGCTGAGCCGGAATTGATAGCGGACAGCGCGAGCGTCAAGGGCGTTACGGCAAATAAAGATGACGGCGTTTATTACGTGAAATCAGAGGAATTTACGGTCGTTGTCTCCACGAAACCCGCGGATGGCGCGACGCTGAAATCACTGACGGAAGCTCTGGAAAAGGCGGAAGAGGGGCTTTATGTCAGGATCGCGGATGAAAAAGGGAATGAGGTTGCCAGGACGCGGATCGAGAAATCGATGCTGACGGAAGGCAGCGATGGAAAAGTCACGGTCAAAGACGTTGAAATCCCGACAAAGCTGACGGAAGGGGAACATACGCTGTCAATTACGGTGACTGACCTGGCCGGAAACGTTTATGGCGAGGTGAAGGTTGAAATCAGTGTCACGGTGGACAAAACGGCTCCCGCATTGGAAATTGAAGGATACTCACCTAATTTTAACTACGAAAATAAAGAACAGTATGACGCGATGCTCACGGAAAAAGGGACCGTGACGCTTACCGCCAAACCGAAAGACGCTTCGGGAACATCCGTTTCCTGCACGTTGAACGGAAAAACCGCGACACCGAAGGAAGAAGGAAGTTTGACTTATGAATTGGAACTGGCGGGTGGTTTGAATTCGGTCATTTTCACTGTCTTGGACGCTGCTGGCAATTCCTCAAAAAAGACGTGTCTGATTTATTTCGCGGAAACTCTTGAATTGACGGAGGAAGGAGAGGAGCTTCAGGAAGAAGGTTTCACGCAGAAGTATTCAGGAGACAATACTTCGAAAGTAATTGATCTTTATTCACTTTTCTCTTACGATGCGGGTTTAACGTTTAAGACGTCCGCGGCGGATTCCGCGTTGGTTACGCCCGTAGTTTCCGGTTCGGGAATTTTGGCTTTCAAATTCCATAAGACGCCCGCGGAAGGAGAGAAATTCTCTACCAAAATTACCGTTACGGCAGAGAACGCGGTGGGTAAAACCTGCTCTTTGACGTTTGATTTGACGTATTTGCGGTTGGCGAATGTGGATTTCTGGACAGACGTTAAGATTGAAAAAGATGCCGCGGATTCTTCTTTTGCCGATGTGGAACATATTGTGGCAGAGGATTCCATCGTGATTTCCGGTAAATTGACCGTTCCGAAAGATTCTGACGGCGTGGTTCTGAATGTTAAATATGGAGAAAATGAGATTTGCTCCGGGTTGGATTTGGGGAAAAGTTTTGAAAAAGAGAATATCAAGTATGAATACGATTCAGAGGCAGGGACGTTTACGCTGACGCTTCAGGATCTTGATGACGGAGAATACGTTATTCAGGCACAGGATGCCAGTTTGGATGAAACTCTTGTTCAGGAATTGAGTGTTTGGGTGGATACTGTGAAACCTGGAGTAACGCCATCCATTTCACTCCCATCAACCGCGGTCACGGAAAATCCGAAATTTACGGTCAAAACGACCGGAGCGTTGAATTCGCAGGATCTCCAAACGGGAGCGCGGCTTCTGATTTATGTCTCCAAAACAGACGGCAGCGAAATGAAACTTTACGCTTCGGCTGACTACGATTCCTCCACATTGGCTTTTGGAGAATTAAAATACGATTCAAAGGTTAATCTTTCCGAAGGAGTCTGGTTTTTCACGAGTAAAGTCCTTGATGCGGCTGGAAATGAAACGATGGGCAATTCACTGACGGTGACGTTCGACAAAACGGCACCGGTCGTTTCCATTCCGAAATACGAGGAAAATTATCATTTTGAGGATAATGAGAAATTTGACTCAATGAAAGCTGATTCGCCAGAATTTCAGCTGGCGGTTTCGGTGACCGATATTTCGAGCGTGACGATGGTCTGCACGCAGAATGGAAATGAGATTGCCGCGAGTTCTCAGGATGGTTCTGATTACGTTTTTGATTTTACCCTTAAAAGCGGAATTAATGAGATCCTTTTCACGGTAACGGACTCCGCGGGGCAAAAAACGACAAAGCTTTG
Source organism: Thermoguttaceae bacterium (assembly GCA_017408405.1). Classification (GTDB taxonomy): domain Bacteria; phylum Planctomycetota; class Planctomycetia; order Pirellulales; family Thermoguttaceae; genus RGIG3701. The sequence continues at coordinate 33,625 of JAFQUP010000118.1, read as the reverse complement.
CCGAGTTTACTGCGAGGAAGGCGTTAAACTTACTGAAGCCGGAGAAGAGCTTCAGAAAAACGGGTTCACTCAGGAGTACTCCGCGGAGCAGGAAAAATACGCGGTGATCGATTTGACTCAAATGTTCAATTACGGGAATAATTTGAGCTTTAAAGTGACTTCCAGCAATGCTTCCGTCGCCAGGGTCGCGGTGGATGAAAAGGGCGTTTTGAGCTTTACGTATCCCACGACGCCGGAATATGGTCAAAAACTGACTTCCGAGATTACGGTTGAAGCGGAAAATACGCTGGGAAGCAAAGCGGAACTCACGTTTGCGCTGACCTTCGTACGGTACGCGGAATTGCTTAAAAACGTAACGATTGAGAATGATTACTCGGAAGATTCCCTGGCGGAAGTTAAACACATTATTCGTCAAAACACTCTGAAAATGAGTGGGAAACTGGAATTGCCGGAAGGCCAGGAAAGTGCTTTTCTGACGATTCAGCGTGATTCCGAGGTCATTTTCTCTGAAATTGATCTGACGCAGTCGCAGACGTTGGAAGGTTTGGAATACGTTTACGATTCTGAAAACGGAACGTTCACGCTGACGCTTTTGGAAGTCGCGGATGGTCTTTTCTCCTTCGGCGTCTTTACGGACGGAGCGGAAGGATCGGCGCAGGAAATTCCGGTTATTGTCGATACGAAAAAACCTGAAATTTCGGTAGGCGTTTCATTGCCGGAGTATTCGCAGACTCCTCCGGAAGTCTCTTTGACTCTGCCGGAGTCTGTGGAATTAAATCAACAGGATGCTTCTCAGGGAGTTTGGATTGAAGTCATCATTGAAAACGCGGAAGGAGACCAGGCAGTTTACGCTCGCGCGAAATATGATGTGTCTTCCGGTACGATTGGTGAGCTGGAATATTCCAGAGCGAATATTTTTGACGGTTCATACGTTCTTTTCGCGCAGACGATTGACGCTGCCGGAAATACGACCCGCGGAAGCAATTCTGTTTCTTTAATTTTGGATAGTCTTAAGCCGCAGATTCAGGTTGAGGGATATTCTCCGAACTATCATTTGGAAAACAAAGAAGAATTTGATTCGATGCTCGTCAAGAAACAGTCTCTTGATTTGAGCGTTGAAATTACGGATGAGAATCCGGATTCACTTCTTTGTTCCGTAAATGAAAAAGAGGTGGAAGGGACCTTGAACGAAGACGGGACTGTCTCGTTTACGCTGATTCTTGAGGAAGGTCTCAACACCATTCTTTTCACGGCAGTGGATAAGGCCGGAAATTCCCGAACTCAGACCTGCCTGGTCATTTGGGAGGATGTGCCTGAACTTACGGAAGCAGGTCTTTTACTCCAGGAAAATGGTTTTTTCCAGGCGGCTGGAGAAGATCCTTCGGTAAACAAGACACTGGATTTGAAATTGCTGTTTGATTACGAAGGAGAGCTGGAATTTACAGCAGAATCCCAATCGCCGACATTGATTCAGACGGAAATTTCTGATTCTGGAATTCTGTCTTTCCGTTATCCCGCGGAACTTGAGCAAGATGAAAGAATAGAGGCGGAAATTGAGGTGACGGCCCAAACGGTTCATGGTACTTCGGCCTCGCTGGTTTTTGTCGTTACCTATCTGAATGATGAGACGGCACCGCAGTGGGTAGAGGTTATCGTTAAAGACGATTTGGCGGATGATTCTCTCGCAAATCGGAATGAGGAAGAACCTGTTCTGAAACATATTGTCGCTCAAGACACGATATCTGTTACGGGTAAACTTTTTGATGTTTCCGAGATTGAAAACGCGACTCTGACGATTCTGAAAGGCGGAGAGCCAATCTTATCCAATGTGGATCTTCTAACTGGAAAATCTGAAGAGGCATGGACTTATTCCATTCAGGAGAATTCCGGGGCTTTCACTTTCTCAATTTCAGGACTTGATGATGGCGTTTATCTTTTCTGCGTTTGCGGAAAAGACGCATTGGGAAATGAATCTTCCATGGATTCCGGTAATTTTCAGAGTCTGGAGATTCTGGTCGAGACGGAAGCGCCATCCGTTACCGCGGAAATGACGCTCGTTCAGACGGGATCATCTCAGACGAGTGTCAATAAAAATCCGGAGTTTGTTCTTTCCGCGTCTGGTGCTCCCTCGGAAATTGACGCGCGGAATGGTGTTTGGGCTCAAATTTATGTTTCGGATACTAACGGCGGAAACAAAGTCCTTTACGCGCAGGCAAAATATGACGCGTTGGAAGGTGAATTTGGCGAATTAGAGTATTTCCTGACCGAAACACTTGGTGACGGTAACTGGTTATTCTCCATTCAGACCGTGAACGCGGCTGGATTAAGTACTTTCACGGAAGAATCTCAGAAGACGATTAAGGTTGATTCGGCGGCTCCGATTATTGACGGAATGGGATATGTTGAAGACTACGATTCGTCAGATTATGGAAAATATTCCATGAAGGGAACGGCATTTGACTCCATGTACCTGACGGAAGAGTTCGCGCCCGACGGAAAATATGATTTGGGAATTTACGCGAAAAACGATGCCACTGCCGTATTTGATGTTTCGATTCTTCATGTTTTAACCGGTGAATCGGTTAAGACGGATGGACTTTCTGAAATTCCGCTTCTTTACGGACGGAACGAGATTTCCGTTACTGCCGTGGATGAGTCTGGAAACGAATCGACGCGGGTTTTCATCATCTATTTAAACGATACGCCGACACTGACTTCGTATGGGAAGGAACTTGAGGAAAATGGTTTTTACCAATTGGCGAATTCTTCGGGGCCGAATAAAAATATTCCGCTGAATAATTGTTTGACGGATTTCAAAGCTCTTGAGTTTTCTAATCTTAAAAATGTGACAGGAAATACGGATGAAATTGAACCGTATCTTCTTGCTCAAAACATCGCATTTAACTATTTCAAGGAACCGGAAGGCGAAAACGGAACAATTTCCGCTGAAATTCAGGTCACCGCGACGGATGAATTTGGTGAAACCGTTACGCTGACGTTCATGGTTTACTACGTGCTGGATTCCATTCCGCCTCAGCTTAAAGAGCTTGAGCTTGAAGGATCTCCGAACCTGAATCCGGATGTTTTGGCAACCGCGAAAAACGAGATTCTGCTTTCCGGCGAACTTTATGATTTGGCGGGTATAGAGCAGGCGGAGCTGGATATTATTCTCAATGAAGAGAGTGACGATGCTTTGATGATTCTGGATTCCATCGATCTTCAGAAAAATTCCTCCGGGAAGACGGAGAATGGATGGAATTACGAATACTCATTTACTGAAAATGAGCAGGGAACCGGCGGAGAGTTCACGCTTCGTATTTTTGGAGAGGAGGGAGAAGCCGTTTCTGAAGGTCTTTATTCCTGCTATGTTGCCGGAAAAGACAAAATTGGAAATGATTCCATTGAAGACACGGAAACTTCAGAACAGAAGTTCCTGATTTTGGTTGATCGAGTGGCACCAGAGCTTTCCGCTGAAATGGAATTGGTCAAAACCGGCACTGGAGAATCCCGCGTAAACTCGAATCCCGCTTTCACGATAAAACTCACGGACGCTCAGCCGGAGGAATACGGAACGTGGGTTCAGATTATTCTGGTTTCTTCAGAAGTAGTCGATGGAGAAGAGAAAACGACGGAATCCGTTTACGCGCAGGGGATCGTGAAGAACGGTAACTGTGAAATGATTTGGCCGGAAGAGGAACTTGCGGAAGGAAAATGGAATTTCAGGATTCAGACAATTGACGCTGCCGGAAATGTTCATCAGATGGAGGGAATTCAGGAGATTACGGTAGACCGAACGCCTCCGACTTTCGTCGTTTTCAGTATGAATCACGCGGATGATTCGCTGGCTGATGGAACGTGGTTTACTACGGATAAAAATTTGAGGATATTCTTTACTCCGAGCGAAACGGAAGTCATTTTATGGTATTCACGATCCAGCGAGTTGACGGATCCTGTTCGCTATGATTCCTCGGTCGGAATTGATTTGGAATATGGAAAGAATTCGCTCTATTTCTGGTTGGAAGACGCGGCCGGCAACAAAACTCCAAGCGAGGAAATGCGTTTGCTCCAGTTCACGTACGATTCACGGCCAGTGATCGTTGAGAATACTCAAGGTCTGACGGATGTCTATTTTGATTTTCCGGATGAGAATACGGAAGAAATGGATTCGTGGACCTGGACGATGACTCTCAGTCAGGATGAACTTCTGGCAATGGTCACAGATGAAGATTTGGAGTCGGGAGACCAGCTTTCCTATTCGTTGGACTTGGTTTTGGCGGAAGATTTGCCGAACGGAATTCTGACAATGGACGTGAAGGAAGATGGCGAGGGAAATTTCGTATTATCTTTCACGACCGAGAGCATTCAAGATTTGCGCGGCGCGAATAAACTGGGAACCATTTCGTTCGTCGTTAAGGATAAAAATGGCCTTTCTCCGGAAGATCCGGAACGGCTTCTTACCTTTGACATCTTTAAAAAAGCGTTGCCGTTGGAAATTGTCGGAGATTCAATTTCCGTGCCTCAGAATGAGTCTGGAAATTATGTCTTTGAAATGGATTCGATTTTCTCTGATCCGCAGAATAATGAATGGATCGTGACGCAGTATGAAATTTGGGTCAATGGAGAAAAAGCGGATGGCGTGACTCTTTCGGAAGACGGACGTTCCATCCTTTGGACGCCGAATTCTGGAAAATACGGTAATATCACGATTAAAGCAGCTGCCGCGAACGTTGACATGGAAGGGAATATTCTTGAAGGAACAGAAACTTCCGTTCAGGATGTTGCCGGTACCGTTGAGTGGTCAGGATATGCCCTGATTTTGAAAGAAAATGCGAATATCGAGCTTAAGGAAGGAGATGGGGAATTTAGTGAGCGGCTTCTGAATTACCTCGAACTTTCAAATTCGATGGATTCCGATTTGGTTTGGGGAGACTATTCCATTTCGGTTTCCGGGCAGGCTTTCTCAATTGAGGAAGAAAATGCTCAGGTTCATGGATTCGTCCTGAACGAAGACGGATCCCGTAAAGAGTCCTATTCATCGCTTTTCGCTGATGGACCGATGATTTCAGAGAATGGCGAAAATCTTGTTTTTGCGCTGAATGAAAATGCTTATGGGACGGTTGATCTGAAAGTGATCTACTCTTGGATTCAGGATGGGGAATCCAAAACGGCAGACTGCCTGATTCCTTTCGTCGTGATGAACGAAAAAACTGAACCGTACGTCAAGGAAGCGGAACTCAATCTGCCGGTGGGTGAAAACGGGGGATCTGTTGATCTTTTGAATGGATGTTCCGCGGGTGAGGATGAGGGAACGTTAAAGGCTGATGAGCTGAAATTTGATTCCGTCATGGAGGGATTCACCGCTGGATTTGTCCCTGAATCTTCATATTTTGTCATTCAGAACGCGGAATATACCTGGTATTTTGACGCGGAGATGAAAAGCGGAAGTATCCAGACGGACGCGGGTGCCATTGAGAATCAGGATTACCTGATTTTCCGAATGATTCAGATTTTGGATAAAAATAGAGAAGAAGTCAAAGATGCCGCCGTATGGAATCTCCTGGATGGCGTTTGGGCCAAATTCAGTTATTCTGTCACGAATACCGAGACAGAAATGAGCACAGGTAATTTCTTAACATTGACTTTGGCAGCCGCTCCTTTTGATTTGAGCGCGACCGTGGAACGAAAAAACCATGAATCGAAAGTTTCGGCGGATTTGCTTTCGAGGCAAAAACTTGATTCTGAAATATGGAACGTGAAATCGGTTGATTTCTCCCCTGAGGGAAGTACTTCCGGGGCAGCTGCCGTTCGGTGGGAAAATGGTGAATTCATTATTCCGGCCGGCTGGTACGGAACCGCGAATTTCATTTGCTCTTTTGAGAATGAAAAAACCAATGACATCGAGCAGAGTAAATTGACTCTTTCGGTTCCCCAAACCAATGTCGCTCCAATCTGGGCAGATGGCGTGGAGACTGAGATCGGTGTTTATGAATGGAATTGCGCCAGAAATCTTTCGGGAATTTATTCTCTGGATCTGAAACCGCTGATTCAGGATTTTGATAATTCCGTATTGGATTTTGAAATGCTGACGATTCCGGAGGAAGGAACTTTTGAGATTTCGGAGGATGGAATTCTTACGTTCACCGCTCCTTCGGCGGATTATCTGACGGAAGGATTGAATTTCAGTGTCAGGGCTTCCTCTTCTTCTGTCGCGGATGATGAAGCGGCAAGTGATGAATTTCTGTTTAAACTCGTTATTGAGGATCGGGCAGAAGCTCCGGAGATCCAATCGATGGAATTGGCCAGCGGAAATTCCGTTTTGAAATTTGCCGGAAAATCGAAGGTGAATATTAACGTTTCCTCTGTTTCTGAAACAAATGGGACTACTCAATTTCAAATTGCTGTTTCTCAGGAAGACGGGACCATTTTGGATACGGTCATGGTGAAAGTTTTCGCGTCTGGTTCTGAAAATCTCTCACTTTCGATTACGGGCAGCGGATTGACGGAGAACGAGAACGGGTGGACGGCTGAAATTGCCAATTTCACGGACATGAGCTGGACGCTGACTGTCACGAACAGTGCGGGAAGTGATTCTCAAAACTTAGTGGTTAAAGCTGACGGTACCGTGACGATTATTGATGAGAGCCTGAACGTGAAATCTGTTGAAAGCGCTCTTTCAAAAACGCTGGGAGTTACCGCGGAGGTCGTCGAAACGACTGAAGTTGACGCGGAAATCGCCGAAGGTTCGCTGCTTAAAGCTGGTACCGTACTTAAGCCTGATACGAAACTCTCTTTCAACGCGTACCAAAGTTTTTCTGACCAGGGAAGTGTCTGGGAGCGGAAAGTTGATGAAGGTGGAAAAACCGTTTATTACCTGAAGGAGACGCTGACTCTTACGGGCGATCTGAAGATTGATGCTAACTGTGAAAACGTAACGGCTTCGGTCCTTGGAGAAGGTTCGATTCTGGCGCGGGAAACGTATCTTAAGACGGAGGTTTCATGTTTAATCGCGGATATTTCTGATATTGTGACAATTTATGAAAATTACGCGAACGACGGGGATTTGCTAAGCATGGAAATTCCCGCTGCCGAATTCGAGAATCTCGAAATCAAACACATGGAGATTCCCGCGATTCCGGAGAATCATACGATTGCCGATATTTTCTGGAATTCTGAAACGGGGATCATGACCGTGACCTACGCACCCTACCAGGTGGACCAGGATCGTTCCCCGATTACGGTCCAGATTGTTTTGGAATCAGGAGAAATCGTTAATTACGCCGTGTCGATGGAGTACGAGAAACCATTCTCGCTTTCGTGGACATTGACAAACGGTTCAGTTGCTTCTGAGTTGGAGAAACTTCCGTCTTCCGTTGAGAGTATTGAGGCTGGTAAAACGTACTATTTGAATGTCTGGTTCCAGTGCGATTTGCCGGTTTATTCAGAGGATCTCGCTAAATTTTACGAACTTTGCGTCTTTGGAAGTATTATTGAAGTTTCGGTTAACGCGGAGGCTGTCTCAGGTTTCAGCAGTGACACGATGGATCAGGCGATTGAAAATGATGAATTGCTGGTGAACGGTAGTACCTTTATCGCTCAAGAAATGTCGGGGGCGGATGGAAAATATTTTTCGCTTGGGCAGTTTAAGCTGGTGACGACTGGAAATGCGGGGCTTGAATTCACTACCAGGGCCGATGGAAAAGGGGTTAGCGGCTCTACGGATTTGAGTATTGGAATCGCGATTCCTTTTAAAGAGCAAAATTCAAAAGAAATTGGGATTGGGGGGACGATTTCCTCGAAACAGATCGTGAACCAGGCAGCTGCTTCAATTCCTCTTGCAGAAGCCGTTGCTCCGATGTCCGCCGTTCTCCCGGAAGTGTTGCTGGTGTCCGAGGATTGGGCCGTGATTGGTTCGTTCGCGATGGAGCAGGCTGACGATTCACGACTGCTTTCCGAGTTTTTGCTTTCGGATATGGATGGAATGATTGAGCTTGAAGAGATCGAAACGCAGGCAGAATCCTCTTCCGTTGCCGTGGTTTCCTATTTCGAGGGAGAGCCGGAGCTTTTGGGATGTTCAACCGCGTCCGCTACGAATATTCTGAATGAAAATCAGCTCGTGAAAGCACTGGCTTCCGCGTCGGCCATTCAGTCCGCGGCGAACGCGCTGACGGATTTGGTGATTGAGGAAGTTTTTAGCCTGAATGTGGAAAAAGAAGAAAATATTGGGTGAGAGATTTTCGATGCGTGAATTCATTGGTGAAGGAGCTTTCCATTCCGCTTCAACACGAAAGATTCTTCCGCGGGAAGATGTTCGTGAGCTGGACCGAATTGCCATTGAGTCTTTCGGAATGCCGGGTTTGCTCCTGATGGAAAACGCGGCGCGGGGAATTACTGAGCTGCTTTTGGAGTGGATTAAAGTACCGAAACTGGTTTTAATTTTCTGCGGCGCGGGGAATAACGCGGGTGACGGATTGGCGCTTGGGCGGCAGCTTCAACTGCGGAATGTGCCATTTGAGGTGGTTTTATGCGCTTCTCCGGAACGTTTGGGAGGAGATGCTCTTTTTCAGTATGAATTGGGGCGGAAACTGGATTTTCCAATGTTTCATTTGTGGGATGCCGATTCTGAAAGTGAGGTTTTGGCCCGTTTGAATTCTCTTCCCGCGGCTTCTGTTTGTGTCGATGCGTTACTTGGGACTGGAGCCGTAGGCCCTCCGCGTTTTCCTATGGCGGAAACCATAAAATGGCTTAATGGACAGGAGGCTCCGATTCTTGCGGTGGACATTCCGACGGGATTGGACTGTGAAACGGGCCGTCCTTTTGCCGAAAATAAAGATTTTGCTGTTCAGGCAGGCAGAACGGTGACACTCGCAGCCGCCAAACCTGGACTGCTTTTGCCCGAGGCGGAGCCTTTTACGGGGGAGATTTTTGTTTCGGATATTGGAATTGATGTCGAAAAACTGCTTGATTTTTCCCGGTCAAAGAAACCGAATTCCTGAGAGTTCAATCTCGGGAATGGTTTGACTTTTTACCCGAAAAAACGTTGAGTTCCGTAAAGGACTCGCGTCTTTTCGGGCGAATTCTTTTATGGGACGATTTTCTTTTAGTCTTTGGACGTGACACGGATTTCCCCAAGGGGATAGCGTCGGAAATCCGAATCATCAAAGTACCCAAACGGGTATTTTCTTTGAAACATTTGCTTTTCTGCGCATGAAATATGCGGGAGTTCAAGTTCTGGCCTTCCAGATGGAGAGCCTGCTGAGACGCAGAGTAAGTATTTTCCTGGCTGAAGCATTGGGGAAAGTCGGCTGGAGAACGAACCGGCGAGACTTTGGGCGGGGAGTATCTTTCGTAAATTAAACGAATCATCCGCGAAAACAGCACAAATATCGCCTTTTTCATTAATGAGTGTCCAGATCGGAAAGCTGTCTCGGTAACTTGGCGCGACACCGGAGTTTTTCCACTCGAAATCGATAGAAAATCTCTCATTTGGAGAGATCTCGGTTTTCCATTTAGCCGATTTTAACGCAAATCGGTACCCCATTTTGAGATTCATCTCGTGAATGAGTTCTTTATTTTCACTCAGGAAGCGAATGGGGTTGCCGTGGATCGAAGCGTAGGATCCATGGTAGTCTGCCAAAGCTTTAGAGTAGCGTTCCCCGCCCCAGGCTTTGACTTTTTTGGCGTATTCGTAGTGTCCCATTTCCAGAATGATTGGGACTTTGCGCCAAAATTTTTCAGCGAGTTCCGCGCTGTACATGAAATTGGGGTCCGGGAAAACATTGAGTGAATCATCCCGAAAAGCGTATCCGCCCTCAAGAAGCATTTGGATTGTTGTGTCCTGATGTTTGCCGTTCGGTTTTGCTTCCGGATGAAAGTTCCGGCACATGTCGTCGTTGAAAACGATCCATTTTTCAGGAAACGCTTTCTGGTGAAGTTCACAGTGCTTTTTCAGGACTTCCGTAGAGTACGCTTTCGCGATTGGGTGTCCTTCTCCCCAGATTCCGAGAGAACCGACGTCCACGAATTCCAGATTCGGGTCGTCTCCATAGCGTTTCCCCAACGCCATGAGGAAATTCCCGAATTTTTCGAGAAACATTTCCGAGGCGTAATCCACTTCCCAATGCTCTTTTCCGTAGGCTTTTCCAATGAATCCGGGACATCCGGCCTCACGCAGCCAGCGCGGCACACCGTCTTCAGCCGCATTCCCTTCAAACGCGGTGATCCGAAACGCGTAACGAATTCCCATTCGCTCATACCGCTGAATGACAGAATCCAGGATCGACCAGTTGAAATCTCCTTCCTTCGGTTCGAGAAAAGACCACGCCAGCCGGAGGTAAACGACCGAAAGGCCGGGAAACTCATGCCCGTCATATCCCGGTCCCTGGCTTTCGCCGTATTGCCAGAGCGCGTTATCGTAGTGATGAAAGACCCATCCCATCCCCGGATTGCGAAGCGCGGCACCGGTGTCTTCCGGATAAACAGCGGTTTCCAGTTCCGAATGGGAGACTTCCTGAATAGTGGAAGCTCCATGAATAGTGGAGGATGTTTCAGGCTGGACTGTCTCGGAGGCGAGGAGTCGTGAATGTTCCTCAGGCAAAAAAACGAGAGAAAATTTGAAAGAAACGCAAATCAGAAAAAGGAAGGAAAGCACGAAAGAAAGGAGTTTTTCGTGACTTTTTCCTGACGTTTGGCGGGAGATCGAGTTTAGCATGGAAAACCTTTCAGGTTGGGAAAATGGCGGGATCAGATTTTAAGTCGGACTTTAAAAAGGGAGACCGGTCCTCAAAAAAAGACCGTCTCCCATTTTTTTACTTTTCGGAAATGTTTTCGGATTTTACTTCACGACCGTCAGCTTCACCGCGGCTCCTGCGAGTTTCAGCTCGACCGATTCCGCGCCGGCGTAGGCATCCGAGACCGTGAACGTCAGCTCGTCCGCCAGCGTTTCGCCGCAAATGTACTCGGAAAACGCTTTCGCTGCGTCGAGCATCGCGGTGTCTTCCGTTTCGAAACAGACGCGAATGTGGTCGGCATACGCGCAGTTCAGGTCCTTGCGGCGGCTCTGGATCGCACGGACGATCTCACGGGCATTTCCTTCCGCGATCAGTTCCGGCGTCAGTTCCGTCGTCAGCACGACGACCGAATTCTTGCCCTGCGAGGCCGCAAAGCCTTCTTTCGCCTGAAGACGAATGATCAGCTCTTCTGCGGTGAACGCGACTTTCTGGCCATCCAGTTCCACTTCGACCTGGCCGTCCTGCTCCATCTGAGCCAACAGTGCGGCGCCGTCGGCAGTGGTGAGCCAATTCTTCAGGATCGGCAGGAGTTTTCCGAGCTTCTTGCCCAGTTTCTTCAGGTCCGGCAGGATCGTGTACGAAACGTAGTCGTCTGCACGATCGGTGAATCGGACTTCCTTCACATTCAGCTCTTCGCGGATCTTTCGTCATGCTCGGTGAGCCAGCCGCGATGGGGACGCGAGGCTTCCGTCAGGACGATGTCCACTCCGGAAAGCGGCTGCTTTACTTTCAGGCTCGCGTTCTGGCGGGCCGAATGTCCCTGAGAGCAGATCTCGCGCATCAGGTCCATGCGGACGGCAAGCGTTTCGTCGATCGAGGCTGCGTCGGGTGTCGGATAGTCGCACAGATGGACGCTTTCCATCGCGCGCGCTCCAAACGGTTCCCGAACGAGCGTATTCCAGATCTGCTCGGCCATGAACGGCACGAACGGCGCGATGAGTTTGGAGAGCGTGACCAGGCACTCGTAGAGCGTCCAGTACGTGTCCCACTTTGCGCAGTTGGCATCCGATTTGTCGGAACTCCAAATGCTTTCCTTCGAGCGGCGGATGTACCAGTTGCTCAGCGCATCCACGAACTCGAGCAGGGCAGCTGCGGCCGGATGATTGTCGTAGGCATCCAGTTTTTCGATGACGAACGCATTGAGCGAATTCAGCTTGCTCATGATCCAGCGGTCCAGCTCCGCGCGTTCGGAGACCGGTCGGTAGTTTTTCGCGTTTTTCAGAACATCCGGCGTCATCTGTCCCGCATCGCCTTCCAGCCATTTTTCCGGCTCGAAACCGTCGCTGTTCGCGTAACCGACGAGGAATTTCAGCGTGTCCCAGAGTTTTACGGTGAAAGCCGGCATCGATTCCGCGATCGCACGTTCACTGTAGATGATGGCGTTCCACGGAGCCTGGTTGCTGTAGAAGTACCAGCGCAGGGCGTCTGCGCCGTATTTGTCGAAAATTTCGTTCGGCGAGCGGTAATTGTGGAGCGATTTCGACATTTTGCCGATCTTGTGCTCGTAATTTTTCGCGCCGAGGACCTTCTTTGCTTCCTCTTCTTCCAGGAAGATCTGACGGTCTTTCGGGTCTTTGTACCCCTTGTTTTCCCACCATTCCGCAAGCATCAGCCCCAGCACGACGCACGTTTTGAACGGATGCGGGTACTCACGGACACGGTCTGCCGTTTCGTTCTGCAGAGCGTGGTCGCCGAACAGCAGCGTGCTGATCGCCAGCTGACTGTAGAACCAGCCGCGGGTCTGGTCGATCGCTTCGCTGATGAAATCGGCGGGGAAGTGCGCTTTGAATTCTTCCTCGGATCCCGGTTTGTGCGGGTAACCCCACTGCGCGAACGGCATGGATCCGGAGTCGAACCAGCAGTCGATCACTTCCGGAACACGGCGCATGCGCGGTACAGAACCATCTTCGTTCAGCTCGCCGAAGGGGGAATCGTACGTGATTTCGTCAATGTACGGCTTGTGCACCTTGAGGTCTTCCGGGAGGTCCGGATTCTCGGCTTTCGCCTTTTCCCAGACTTCCATTCCGGAAACACCCGGTTTCGCCATCAGCTCGTCGTAGTTCGCGATTGCTTCCATTTTTCCGGTCTTTTCGCAGACCCAGATCGGAAGCGGAGTCCCCCAGAAACGTTCACGGGAGAGTGCCCAGTCGACATTCGTGGCGAGGAAATTGCCGAAACGTCCATCGCGAATGTGCTCGGGGAGCCATTTGATCTGCGCATTGTTTTTGAGCATGGCGTCCTTGAACTGACTCGTTTTGATGAACCAGCTTTTGCGTGGGTACTGGATGAGCGGGTCGTCCGAGCGCGTGTAGAAGGGGTACTCGTGGAGGTACTGCTCGTGGATGAGGAGCAGATTTTTTTCCTTCAGGACCTTGATGATGTCTTTGTCCGCTTCCTTGACCCAGCGGCCCTGGAATTCAGGGAAAACTTCCGTGAATGTACCATTTGACGCGACAGCGCAGATCATGTCTGGGCCTTCGCCGTCCACAAAACGGGCTTTCTGAGCCTGAAGGACGCCGAAGTCATCTTCACCGAACGCCGGAGCCTGATGCACCATGCCCGTTCCGGTGTCGACGGTGACGAAATCTGCCGGGACGACGCGCCAGGCGAGGTACTCTTTTTCGCCGGTCTTAAGCGTGCCTTGAACGTTCCCGAGCGTGCGGTAGAACGTGTCGAACGGCGGAGTGTAGCGGACGCCGACGAGCTGTTCACCGGTGAGTTTGCCGAGAAGTTCGTATTCCTTCGGCTTTTTCCCGCCGTATTTTTGGGCGACGGAGGCAAGAAGCGGCTCGGCGATGACCACGGCGCGTTCGTCTCCCTCAAATTTCACGACGCAGTATTCCATGTCCGTCTTGACGGCGACGAACTGGTTGCTGGAAAGCGTCCACGGGGTGGTGGTCCAGATGACGAAGTCGGCGTTTTTCAGGACTTCCGGCGTTTTTTCTTCCGCCAGGACCGGGTAGCGGACGTAAACGGCAGGATCGGCGACTTCACGGTAGCCTTCTCCCACTTCACCGCTGGAGAGCGCGGTTCCGCCCTGCGCCCACCACCAGACGATCTTGTGTCCCTGGTAGAGAAGGCCTTTTTTGAAGAATTCGGAAAGTGCCCACCAGACCGATTCGACGAACGACTGATGGTAGGTCACGTACGCCTGGTCGAGATGGATCCAGAAACCGATGCGCTCGGTCAGGTGTTCCCATTCCTGCATATAGCGCCAGACACTTTTCTGGCAGAGCTGAATGAACGGTTCGACGCCGTAATTTTCGATCTCTTCACGGGATTTTTTCAGACCGAGTTCCTTGCAGACTTCCAGTTCGACGGGGAGGCCGTGCGTATCCCACCCGGCTTTGCGCTCGCAGCGGTAACCGCGCATGGTGCGATAGCGCGGGAAGAGGTCTTTCATCGCACGCGTCAGGCAGTGGCCGGGGTGCGGCATTCCGTTGGCGGTCGGAGGACCTTCAAAGAAAACGAACGACGGGGCGTTTTCTCGGCGCGCAAGCGATTTTTCGTAAATATTATTGTCTTTCCACCACTGGACCATTTCCTCTTCCAGCCTGGGGAACGAGACGCGGCCTTCCTGAACTTTAAGCATTTTGGAACCTCGACAGTAATGTGCAGAATCTAAAAACATTTTCCACTATTTTACCAGAAATCCAGAAAAAAAACAGGGGGGGCAAGGTTTCAATCCGGATTTGCGATTTATGAATTGGAGACGACGCTACCGGCGCGTTGATTCGGTGGGAGGCGGTTCGTCGGGCAGGTTCACGGCAGTTTGCGAGACGGAAGCGAGACGGAAGCGAGACGAAAGCGAGACGAAAGCGAGACGAAAGCGTGGTTTCCCGTTTCGAGGCGGCGAGCGTTTGAAAAATTTTTTATTTTTTTTGAAATTGAGGGGGAAAGCTCTAGAGAAAGCAGAGGAGATGAAAAATCAGGGCGATGGTCAAATGCCTGGCGGATTTTCTCCTTTTGATCATGTTAAACGTATGATAGGCTATGCGGTTTCCCTTCCAGACGCGCCGTTTTACGATGAAGACCGCAAAGTGGTATTAAATACGGCTTTGTCTTTAGTTCGTAAATCAAGTGAATACGGAAAATTAGATAATTTTAAGTTTTATCAATCGTGTTTGAGCTATGTTCAAAATATGATAAAAATTTGGACGATTCTGCAAAACAGGAGTTTTTAAAACTGTTTCCAGAGCAGGGAAAATGATGAGATTGTCGACCGGAAAGGAATGCGTCGATAGTTTGAGAAACGGCCAGCCCTTTAAGGATGAGGAGATTCCTTTTATTCCAGAGGATATTTTTAATACGCTCAAAGAAAATGATCCAGAACGATTTGCTGAAATTGTTCAGTAGAATAATTAAGAATTAAGCTTTCCGCATTCGATAGCAAAAAAGGCCCCCTCGACGAGAGGGCCTTGAAGGTCTTACGGACGGCGGCGTTACGGTCGCCGTTTTCTAAATTCACGTTCTTAATCGTCCAGTCCCGGAATCGTGAACTGCGCACAGAAGTCGGCGATTTCCTTTCTTGCGGATTTTTCAGCGTCTTCCGAGCTGGGGAGCGCGTTGAGGATACGAACGATCCATTCTCCGACCTTGAGCATGTCGGCTTCTTTCATTCCCATGCTGGTGAGACCGGGAGTTCCCATGCGGACGCCGGAGGTGACGGTGGGCTTTCGCATGTCGCCGGGGACGGTGTTGAAGTTGGCGATGATACCGCCGCGGGCGAGGGCCTGGGCGGCGTCTTTTCCCGTGTATTCCTTGTCGCGGAGGTCAAGGAGGAGCATATGCGTATCCGTACCGCCGCTGGCGAGTTTGATTCCGTGCTCCATGAGGTATTCGCCAAGGGCACGGGCATTTTTAACGACCTGATGAGCGTATTCCTTAAAGGAGTCCGTGGCAGCTTCCGCGAACGCGACGGCCATTCCCGCGATAACGTTCATGTGGGGGCCGCCCTGGAGAGTCGGGAAAACGGCGCGGTCGATTCGTTTCGCCAGATTGTTTTTGCTGGTTGGATAGTATTTTTCCTGGTAACGGTCCTCAATTCGACTCATGATGAATCCAGAGCGCGGACCACGCATCATTTTGTGGGTCGTGCTGGAAACGACATCGCAGTAAGGAACGGGATTGGGATGGGCACCGCCGGCGATCAGGCCGGAGATATGGGCGATGTCAGCCACAAGATAGGCTCCGACTTCTTCGGCAATTGCCGCGAAACGATCGTAATGGATCGTGCGGGGATAAGCAGTCGTACCGCACCAGATCATACGGGGACGTTCACGGAGAGCGATTTCACGGATTTCATCATAGTCGAGAATTCCAGTTTCCGGCGAGGGTCCGAAAGGGACCTGGACGTAATCTTTTCCGGAGAAGTTGACTTTCCAGCCGTGAGTAAGGTGTCCGCCAAAGTCAACGGGGATTCCCATTACTTTGTCGCCCGGTTTCATGATGGCGCGATAAACAGCAGAGTTGGCCGGAGAACCGCTCAGGGGCTGAACGTTTGCGTGTTCGGCGCCAAAAAGAGCTTTCAGGCGATTGATCGCGAGATTCTCGACTTCATCACAGATGTCGTTTCCTTCGTAGTAACGCGCCCCGGGGTATCCTTCGCAGTATTTGTTCGTGAGCGAAGAGCCGGTTGCTTCCAAGACAGAAAAAGAAGCGTAGTTTTCGGAAGCGATCATTTTCAGGGTCGTGCCTTCATAGGCAGCCTGACGGCAAATCAGATCATAGACTTCCGGATCGGTAATTTTTAAGTGAGGATAACGTTCTGCTTTGAGCATTTTTCAGTCCCTGTTAAAAAGGTTATTTTAAAAATTTCTTTTAATATACCCGAAAATGGAAACATCGCAAGCAGGGGGGGCGGAATTTTCAACAGTCTTTTTTTGTTTTTGAGGAAAAAAACGTCAAAAAATTCCTTTTCTGTCGATTTTTCGCAAAAATCAGGTATCGAAAAATGAAATCATGAAAGAATCTTTAAGAGAAAAGTAGAGCTTTTTGTTTCTGTTTGGGGAATGTTTCCATATTGCAAATTATCTGTTTTCTTTTTTCGATTAAATTGATTAAATATTTATTGTCGCTGATTTATTTTGATTCTTGATAGTTTCTGGGTTTTGTTAATCTCGATTTTGGATTTTTGAAAGTAGAAATTTGGATTTTAAGTTAGCTGGAAAGTGAGTGGTTTCATGCCGAGAAAGGGCTGGCGGTGAAAATATCTGTGAATTTTTTGTGAAAACAGATTTGATTCCCCTTGAAATTTTGAGTCGAAAATAGTATAATGCGCGTAAATGGAGTTTCATTTGAGTATGTTTGGCTCGGAAGGCGTTTCTTTGGAGAAGGTGGATTGGGTATTTTTTCCTGAGAGAGTTTTCGTGGATTTTTAATACTTGCCCTGCTTGGGATGAGAGGAGTCGCATGAGAAATTTCTGGCAAATTTCAGTATTTGTTTATTCTTTGTTTTGCGTTTTGCCGCTTTTTTCGCAGGTTAAGGGACTTCGGGCGGATTCTCCGGAAGCAATCCGAAAATTTAACCAGCTGCAGTTAGAGAGTTTCCAATACCAGATGCGGATCGCGCCGCCGGCTAAAATTGGTTATCGGGAAAATATTTCTTGGGGAACGGAACCTGGAAGGGATTCTCCGGACGATATTGAAGTTGGAGATCAGGAGTATCGTCTTGGCAACTTGACAGCGCGTGTTGAAAAAATTGCGGGTTCCCGACTTTGTCTTCTTCAATTTAATGGATCGGGTGTTTTGTTTTATTTGCGGGGATATTCGACGAAGGAAATGCACGAAGGAATGTGCGTGACTTTAGTTGGACCAATTGAGTGCGTTGGGATTAAAGACGGGTATCGAGTTCTGGAATTTATTTCGCCGTCGGAGATGAGAAGGAGGGCACAAAAAGCGCGTTGAACGACACTGAATTTTTAGTGGGAAGTTCGCGAAAATGGACGAATCTCTTGAAACGATTTTGGGAAAGTTCCGGCTGATTTTCCATGGCGGTTCGAAAGATTTCATGTTTTTCCTGAAATTCGTCCGCTCGCGCCTGAAACCCGGTTCATCAGAACGCGGTTGCTTTTTGCCCGGAAACGCTCATGCCGAAAATTTAAAAGACGGTATTCTGATTTTCGGAATTTTATCCAAATATCCGATCCAGCTTTTCAAGATTCCGGCGTACTTTTTCGTTTACTTTCATTTCTGCCGTTTGGCCTGAAGTGGGATTGGAAGCGATTTCCGAATTCTTTTTCACGCTGGAAACAGCGGAATCTCCAGCAACAGGAACGGTTACGGCAGCGTGAACGGATGAATCGTAACTCAAGACCTGCGCCATTGATTGAAGGTCATCTTCCAGCGAACGCCGGGGCGCGATGTTCATGCGTTTCAGTTCGGAATGATAAAGGCGAACGGCGTCTTTTGGCAGAAGTTCATCATCTGCGACACGGCGGAGTACCTGAATGAAAGTGAGCTGGTGTTCCGCCGAATTGATTTTTCTTCCGTAAAGAGCGACTCTCGCGCCATATTTTTTAGCTTCCCACAGCATCTGAAAAGCGTCAAAAGTCGTTCCGGCCGACCCGCCGAGAATACCAACCACCAGGGTTGAGTCAAAGTTCGCCAATTCCTCCATTGCCTTTGGTCCAAAGTATGGAATCTTCAGGAAAGTCGGTCTCTCTTCCCCCGCGACCCCAGCCAGTGTGCGGACAATATGGTCATTCACGAACCGGGGAATGTCAGAAATGGCACCGATGGGAGCGTTGGGAGCGAAGACTTCCAAAAAATGCCTGAAGCCTTTTCGGGCAGCTTCCGCGCGAAACTGTTTGTAGGCGAGGAGCGACTCCATGTCACGTTCCAGATCGTTGTTGAAGGTGATTGAATAAAGCCCGAGATTTGCCCCTAAAAGGCGATCTTCCGGTCGGCATGAACCTTTCCCGCACATTGCGTAATCAAGAGAGGCGGTTCTGAAAGGTCGTGAAGGAAGCGAAGTGTAAACGCCCTCCGCTCCGGCAAGCCAAATGTCGGTCGCGTCATTGGCGCGAATGGCAGGCGTAATGGAGGTATTTTCGAAAAGTCTCTCCCGAAGAGTCAGGATTTCGTTTGTGCTGGCACTCATCAGGACAATATCTACCAGTCCCTGCGCGATTACTTCACGAATTTGGGCACGATACTGATCCAGCGTACGAAAACGCGCCTCTTTTCCATAAGATTCGGGACTTTGCCCAGGAGCGGCCAAACCATACGCCATGTCGGCGTCCTTCGCGTCGGCAAGAATAAAATCACGACAATTTCGATCTGCCAGGATTCGGGCAATTTTCACATCAAGTGATTTCTGCATGGCAAATGCTCCGGAAATTATGAAATTTTGAGGACCAATCGTTCTCTGGTTGAATTTTCAGTTCTTCTATCTCTACTGACGTACTTTGTTCATTATCGGCAAAAACCACCCGCCGATTGAATTTCCCAAAGTCATGAGCAAAATCCAAATAATCGTCAAATGTCCACTTTGGCATTCCAGCAGCATGCCGGATGCCGAGAAGTAGAACATATTCGCGATGCAGTGCTCAAAACCGGAAAGGATAAAAATTATGACGCAGAGAAAAACCATCAGCACGCGGAAAATGGGGGGGAAAGATTCACGGCGAAAACTGTCTACGGCGACAAACATCAAAAAACCGCAAAAAAACGAAAGAATTAAAATGCTCAGTCCAGAATCGGCCAGTTTGATTTCGCAAAGTTTTTCTGCCGCGGGAACGATTTTTTCCGCAATTCTCGAATTTCGGACCAGCCATCCGACAAACGCGGTTCCGGCAAAATTCCCCAGCCAGATTACGATTAAAGACCACAGATAGGAAAAAAAATGGTCTTTTTTCTGTTCCGCGAGATAGCCAATCGCGCCGGTAAACAGTTTGAAAGAAAAGCAAAGGATCAGAAACAGTCCAAAGCCAAAAAGAAACGCGCCGGGAAGCCCGCCGCCGACGGAAAGGTTCACAGTTCCGGCAATTCCAAGAGCAAAGCCAGCCAAAAAAGCATTCAAAAAAATCTTAAAAATCATCGAAAAGACGCTTTCTGAAGAGGATACTCTTCGTTAAGTTTAATGTTAAGCAGGGGCAACCAATAAGGGATTTTGCGTTAAAGCTGAAACGAATTTGCCTAAAATTTTTTCTCTTTCCCCCAAAATAAGGTGGTCATTCGAAAAAAAATTCCTGTTTGTCAGGATTTTACCTCATAAAAACTCACTGTCAAGGAAAATTTTCTTTTTTCGTCAAAAAATTTGTTTTTTTTCTAAAAAACGATTCTGTCTCCTTGAAAAAAATCAGTATTGAAGGTAAAATGAACAAATCGATTTTTCCCTGTGTTTCTGAAATCATCGGTAAAACGCGATGGAAGGTGAAAGGGGGCGAAAATTCATGAAAATTCTGAAAGAATCACTTTGGCCATTTCACCGGAGTGTTTCATTTGAAAAATTGCCGGAAATCGCTGATTTTTTGAAATTGATCGTGTCAAGGCGCGATGAAGAAAAACAGATTCCGCGCTGCCCCGTGTCTGCCTGCCGTTTATTTTCCGGTCCGGCTGAGGCAAATTTTAATTCCCACCTAAAGGAGAAAATCATGAAAACTTCCAGAAGACGTCTTATTCAACTTGCTTCCCTGTCCGCGGCTGGTTTCGGCGGGGCAGCCTTTCTTCCTGTCGTATTTGGTGAAAACGCTCCAAATTCCAGACTTCGCTGCGCAGCTGTCGGAGTTGGAGGGCGGGGGAGATATGACGCGTCTCTTCACGCTCGGCACGCGGAGCTGGTGATGCTTGCCGATCTTGACCGAAAACGGCTGGCCGATACGAACGCGGTCGTTTGCGGCGGAAAAGCGGAAGCAACGGCGGATTATCGAAAGATTCTGGACCGGAAAGACATTGATGTCGTCTGTGTCGCGACTCCGGACCACTGGCACACTAAAATCTGTCTCGACGCTCTGGATGCCGGGAAACACGTTTTCTGTGAAAAGCCGCTGACGCTCACTATTCGTGAAAATCAGGTTCTGCGGGAAAAAGCATTGACCAATCCGAAACTGGTTATGGCCGTTGGAACTCAGCGCAGATGCGAAATGCCGCGTTTTACCCGTGCGGTCAATATGGTGAAACAGGGGCTTTTGGGTGACATAAAACGTGTTTTGGTCAGTCTCGGAAAACCTCCGTACGTTACGGGAAAACCAACTCCGGAGCAGCGTTTCAAACCGGTTCCGATTCCTGTGGATTTTGACTGGAACACCTGGCAGGGACAGGCTCCTGAGTTCCCATTTATGGAAAAACGTGCCCACCACAATTTCCGCGGCTGGTACGAATACGCGGGTGGAAAAGTCACGGACTGGGGGGCACATTACCTCGACACCGCTCTCTGGGCACTGGGAGAAGACCAGCCTGAAAAAGGCATTGTTCAGGTTGATCCCTCTGACTGTTTCCATCCGCTCGCGATGAAGGATGGTTTCCCGGCAGAAACAGACTTCTTTAACGTTCCGTACGATTTCTATTTCAGGACGAAAACCGCTAATGGCGTTCAAGTCGATATTGAGACACGGCTCGATAACGGAATTCTTTTCGAGGGAACCAAAGGAAGAATTTTCGTCAATCTTGGACGAATTACCGGAAAACCGATCGAGGAAGCCTGGGATGCCGACTGTTACGGGGAAGAAGCGCGTAAAGCGATTTTCAAGGGTAAGCCCGTCACTGACCACATGACTAATTTTTACCTTTGCGTTCGTGAGGGCGGAGAACCTGTTTCTGACGTCTTCACGCATACGCAGACAATGACCTCACTTCACGTCGTCAATATCGCGGCCCGGCTGGAACGTCCGCTCACCTGGGATCCCAAAGCAGAGAAGTTCGTTGGCGACGAACAGGCTAATTCATTCATAAATCGTGAACAGCGCAAAGGTTTTGAGGTCTGTTAAGAGCGCATTGAAGTTCTGGTTCCACATCACTCGTGAGGAACCCGTTTTAAGGCGTTTATCCGGAAATCAGCGCGTGAATTTTAAATCTCAGAAAATTCGGGGGAAATATTTTTCGCTTTTGAGGAAAGATTTCACCCGCGGATTCCCAGGATTCTCTGACGGATCCGTATTTTTCGAAAATGGCACGCGCTGCCGGCTGAACTATTTACTATTTTATTATTAATTTCATTTATTATTAAGGGAGACATTCAGTGAAAAAATTCTTCATGCCTTTCTTCGTTATCCTTACCGCGGCAGCGTTTTCCATGACGCAAAGCGCCGCGGCAGTTGAAACTGTTTATTCTGTTCCCACTGGAACAGTCTCTATTACGCCTGCTGATTTTCCGCCGCTGGTAAACCCGGAAATGCTCTTTCCGAACGAAAAGACCAAAGGACTTGAACAGTGGGTCCCGAATAAAGCGAAAGATCCATCCATCATCTGGTTCCGTGACCGTTATCTAATGTACTTCTCGATTTTTCCGACCAAAGACACGCCCATTGACTGCTGCCTGGGAATCGGTATCGCGGAGAGCAAAGATCTCGTTCAGTGGGACGTGATCGGAGTGATCCCGCCACTGACGGAGATTGACAAAAAAGGCTGCGGCGCGCCGTGCGTCAAAGTCTGGGACGACCAGGTTCACATTTTCTATCAGTCCTATGGCAACGGTCCGAAAGACGCGATTATTTACGCGACGTCAAAAGATGGGATCAAATTCACGCCGCACGAACAGAATCCGATCTTCTTCCCCTCCGGCAACTGGTCGAACGGACGCGCGATCGACGCGGATTTCTTTGAATTCAAAGGCAAGTGCTTCCTTTACGTCGCGACTCGCGATCCTGCCGGGAAGATCCAGAAACTCGCTGTCGCTGTCGCTGATGACCGCGATGAGCTTGGCCGTCCGAACTGGAAATTGGCGAAAGACGCGCCGATTCTGGAGCCGGAACTTCCGTGGGAGACCCGCTGCATCGAGGCGCCGACTCTCATTGAACGCGGCGGACGCGCGTTCATGTTCTACGCCGGCGGCTACAATAATGATCCGCAGCACATCGGCGTGGCGGTGAGCGACGACGGGATTAATTTTACGCGTCTCTGGGACGTTCCGTTCATCACGAACGGTCCGGAGGGCCAGTGGAACCGCTCGGAATCCGGTCACCCCGGCATTTTCCAGGACCGTGACGGACAGACGTACCTCTTCTTCCAGGGAAATCCGACCAAGGGCAAGACCTGGTATCTCTCAAAGGTCAAGATTGGCTGGAAACAGGGCGAAAAAGGTGAGATTCCATACGTTATGGAATGAGATCAGGCCTTCTTCCTCCAGTGCCCCTTTCGGAAGCTGGAGGAAATTTTTTATTTAATCTGAAGAAGGAAAAGACAAAATGTTTCGCTTTATCATGACTTTCGCGGTCGGTTTTTTCTTTTTAACGGCAGTGGTTTCCAAAGCACAGACCATTCCCGCCCAATTACCTTCCTCAAACAATGAAAAACCGCTTTCTCCCAATGCTCTTGGAACTGCTTGGGAACTTTTCAGTTCTGATACGGTTCGAACGTGGGAAGATTTTGGGAAGACGAATGAAAAGAACTGGGAACCAGTGATTCTTCCTGCCCGATCAAATCTTTCCATCAAAAAAATCCACTGGTATCGAACATCTTTTGGCGTTCCGGAACTGAAAGAAAATCAGAAGGTCTTCCTTTGCTTTGACGGTATTCGATTTGGATCCCAAATTTGGGTCGGTACGGATCCGGATACGGCTTCTCCAATTTACTCCGCTGCCGGAGGCGGTGAACCGTTTGAGGTGGATATCAGTGATTACGTTCGTTCGGGCAGTCTTCAAAAGCTCATCGTTCGCGTGGAAGGCGTGACCGCCGTTGCCCAAACTCCGCCAGAAACGCTGGATTGCCTTCCGGGACACCAGCCCGCGGAGCTTTTCCATCAGCGTCTTCTCTTTCCTGTCGGTTCTCAAGGATTTTCCGGTGCCGGTATTTGGGAACCCGTCCGTCTTGAAATTCGCGATACGATTCAAATTGACGACCTGTTCATTCAAACCTCATGGCGTGAAAAAAAAATTGCCATTGATTTTCAGGTTAAAAACCTGACTTCCCGGCAGGTTTCTTTTCCCGTGACGGCTGAAGTTGAGGGAACAGAAATCCGTTTTGATCCGCGAAACGTATCCATTTCTCCCGGAGAAAGTATTTCGTTCCGAATGGAAAAACCGTGGAAAAATCCCCGGGTTTGGTGTCCCCGAGACCCTCATCTTTACTTTCTTAACGTAAAAATGGGAGACTTTGTGAATCGCCGCGAACGTTTCGGTTTCCGTGAAATCTGGTGTGAAGGAGACCTTTTTGTTCTGAATGGTGTTCCTTTTCATGTTCTGGGAACTGCCGCTCATCCCGGAATGGTCACCGTAGATGGTGATTCCCGTCAACCCGCGAAAGAATTCTTCACGAAACTTCGAAAAGCCAAAATTAACAGTGTCCGACTTCACGCCAATTACTGGCCGAAAGAATGGTGCGAGACAGCTGATGAACTCGGAATGCCTCTCACGCTCGAAACGGGCTTCTTCTGCCGGGTCCATGCCTACCTGATGAAAGAAGAGGTCTTTTGGAAAAATTTTGACCATCATGTTAAGGCTCTTCAGAAGAAACATCGAAATAATCCGTCTTTTTGCTTCTTTTCGCTCTGCAATGAGATTCTCCACTGCGGAGGAAAAGCCGTTGATCCGGAAGTCGAACATCATCTTGCCGAAGCCGGGAAAAAGGCGAAATTTTTTGACCGGACCAGACCAATTTCTTTTGATGGAGACATGGACCCTGAAGGCAGCGCGGACGTCGTGAATCCCCATTATCCAATGGATTACGCGGGAATTCGGTCAGGGAATCATGACTGGAACTGGCCGAAAGACTGCTGGTGGATCGACCAGGGCAAATTCATGGCATGCTATCCAAATGAATTTTGGAAATGGGACAGAAAAAAACCGCTCTATTTTGGTGAATTTCTCCATATTCAGCACTTTAACGACTCAAATCCCTATTCAATGGTCATCGGTGAAAAAGCCTACGCGGAATCTTTCGGATTCGCGATGGCTCAGGCAAAAGGAAAAACCTGGCGAATGCAGATCCCCGCGTATCGCGCGGCTGGAGTCACTGGGCTCTGTCCATGGACACTCACGGAATATTCGCCGGCTCAGACGATGGATGGACCTGAAAACGCACGTTACGGTGCCGTCCTTGATTCTTACGAACCGGCAGCGTTCGTGCTCGAACCAATTCCATATGCGTATTTTTCCGGGAATGAGATTCCAATGAAATTCTGGCTTCTGAACGATACGGACGCGGTCCGAAACATGACACTTTCCGTTTCACTTGGAAACCAGACTCAGCGCGTCACGCATCGCCTTCCGCCCGCGGGACGAAAACCCGTTACCTTCATATTCCGCGCGAATGCCGCTCCGATTGAAAAGCAGCTGGTTCAAATCTTCCTCACGCATGAAGCTGTTTCTGATCCTGAAAAGCCTGAATGGAATCCGAATCATGAACTGTTTGGGAAATTTCTTCCAGAAGGAGAGGATCCCTATTTTCAGCGCACTGGCAGTATGAAACGCGAATTTCCGATTCTGGTTTCTCAAAAATTCCCGATCAGGTGCCAAACGTCAGATTCCAATCAATCCTCCAAACTCGCTTTCATCGGCAATCCGCAATCGGCACAGGCTCTGGGAGCGATCCATCTTCAGGATCTTGACGCGCTTGCCGCATCCAAAGCTCAAACTCTTATTATCGGAAAAAATGAACTGACTCAA
This sequence comes from Thermoguttaceae bacterium, assembly GCA_017408405.1. Classification (GTDB taxonomy): domain Bacteria; phylum Planctomycetota; class Planctomycetia; order Pirellulales; family Thermoguttaceae; genus RGIG3701. The sequence goes on along the minus strand of JAFQUP010000118.1, from coordinate 8,076 downwards.
CTTTTCCCCGCTCAAGGCAAAGATAATGAGAAATATCCGCTTGTCGTCAGCCGCGATTCGCAAACGGAAATTCTTCGCGAGTTTTTGAAAGACCCTGCTCACCGTTTGATCATCTTTGAGCAGGATGAATATCCGGATGGACTTTTCCCGGTCAAACTGGCTCCCGCGAAAATTTCACCATTCACGAACACAGAGTGGACGTGGTCCGCGGCCGTGAGACCGTTTGCCTATCCGCAAAATAAAGCTTTTCAGCCGTGCGAACCAGAAAAATTTTTCGGGGCTGGAAATGGTCTTCACTACTGTCCGATTCTGCGTTCCGGAAATTTGACTCTCTGTCAGTATCCAGTAGAATCTTCTTTCGAGACTGATCCGGAAATGCGCCGGGAGCTGCTTGCTCTTCTTTCTGAAAAATCGGAAAGGGACACTTCACCGCAAATCTTTATTCACGATTCCTCCCAGACTCTTCAGAAGACTTTCAACAGACTTCAGATCCCGTTTCAGAATTGGGAACAGAGCACATCCTGCCTTAATGAGAAAAAACTTGTTTTCATCCATTCCGATGCGGAACCTGTCGCGCCAAAACGAAATGAACTTTTTATTATTTGCGGCATGAATCCGGAAAACCTGAAACGTTGGGAAAAGTTCTTTCCGGAAAAAATATCCATTCAGAGCATGGAGGCGCAGGCTTTTCGTGATTTCAAAGTTTCCGGTGATTTGACTGGTCTTTTTCAGGGATCTTCCAGTTCGCTTTATTGGCTGGGCGATCGAAATGAACTAACGTCACGTCAAAAAACTCCGATTCAAAAAATCGCGGATTGGCAGCTGATTCCATTCTCGCCGGATCCGGAAAAACGCGATCAATTTCCCTTCCATTCATTTCGTGAGTTTACTCCGAATACTGAAAAAGGCCAATGGTTCAGTGACCATTTCTATTGCGGAACATGGGTTAAAATCCAGACACGCCTTCCGGAACCCTCCGGCTGGCACCTGCTTGAAATCGAGGGGGAAGGTACACGGCTTAAAGGAATCGGATGCGTTTTGGAGGTTCGCGTCAACGGCAAACTTCAGGGATCTGTCGAACTTGAAACAAAGTTCAGTAGAAAATCCATTCTGGTTTACTTGCCTAAAGATGGAGACAATTTACTGGAACTTGAATTTTCAAATGACCTTTGGGATCCTGTCACTCGAGAAGACAGAAACATGAAATTTCGGGGAGTTCAAGTCATTCCTTGCCGAAAGGTCCAGTCGTTCACGGCTTCCATCATTCCTTTTTGTTCTGGAAAAATAACTGAAAATATTGTTCTGGATTGCGTTAAGTGGTTTGATCCGGATTATCCGACTGAAGGCGCGGATCAATATCTGCTGAATATCCTGCATTCTGCAGGGGTCTCAATGCCGTGGCATTTGGGATGTGTCCAGATCACAGCCGATAATTGGGATAAAATCCAACATAAAATCTACTCTTTCGGAAAATCCGGCCCGCCTGTCGCGAATCTCGGCACGAACGGGACGATAAGTAAAAAAATCCAATTTCTTTATTCCGGAAAATTCCTGTTCACTCTTCATGCCTCAGGAACTTCTGTTCATGGAGTTTATCCTCATCTTAATCTTCGTGTTGACGGCAGGATCGTTGGGGAATTTCAGCTGGATGAAAACAGAATGAAGGATTACGTTTTGGAAATGCCGATTGAAATTTCAGCCGGTAAACATCAAATTGAACTTGAATTTGACAATGATCTTCACATTCCATCTCCGGAAAATCCTAATGCCTCGCTTGAGGACAGGAATATTAAACTTGAATCACTCATGATTCAGGAAATAAGGTGATTTTCTGAATTTCAACTTATTTCCCGATCTGTCTGAAAAAAGAAAAAGGCCTAAGCTTACTGCTTTGGCCTTTCTGAAGAGATTCTCTGAACATTCGTCATTTCGGAGTCTGTTTACCGAAATGGCATTCAATAATAACTGACCGGGATGGAGCTGTCGATTCCGATTTCAGGATTAAAGCTCGGATAAATTTCTTCTTCATTCGGAGTGGAAAAGTCGTTCGTCTGCTGCGCGTTCGGAGGAGTCAGCTTACGGGGAGCCGCCGGATCCATCGCCTGATTTCCAAATTGCGGAGCCATCGGAGCTACCTGCGGAGCCAATGGGGCACTTTGGGGCATTTGCTGCGCGTAAGTATTCTGAGCGGACTGCGTATTAAATTTGCTCATTTCACTATTGAAAACCGGAACTTCTTCCATGGCGGAACCAACGTTCCATTCCGTACCGGGAACCGTATTAAGATTTCCTGCGGGTACTGCCGGATTCTGCGCGTAAACCTGAGTAGGGGCTGGAGCTGAAACCGCGGAAACGGATTCCTGGGTTCCCAAATTCGCGTTGAATATTGGATAACTTTCTTCTTCGACGGCTACGGCGTTTCCTATCGGCTGGCCAGATGGAATGCTTTCGACGGCTGGAATTTCTCGATCCAGCGCTCCGCCAAGACTGGAATTGAATGTCGGATATTCTTCCTGGGCGACTTCAGAAGAAGGAATAGGAGCATCAAAATTCGCCTCAACCGGCTCGGCGGAAGCAAAACCGCTTTCAGGAACGGATTCTGCTTCTGGAACGGATACGCTTTCGACTTTCGGTTCCGCCAGGGCAACCGCTTCAACCGTCGCTTCGACCTGACTCTTCTCCGCTGACGAAACGGACGTGTTCTCGTCTGAATAGACCTGCCAGCCAAGAAAAACGACGCAAACGGTCAGAAGCATCAAAACACTTCCGTAAAGAACCGTAATCGGGCGCACGGATGATTTTTTAGTAACAGAAACTACTGATCGGCTTAAGGAAACCTCTTCACTGTCAAGATTCTCATGCTCGGTATGCTTTGAAACATGAACTTTGCCCAAAATCCCTTCATCCGCTTTTGACAAATTACTCGAATCCTGAATCGGACTGGGATTTTTTCTTTCTGGAAGAATCGCGGAAATAATTTCAGAATCACGTGAATTCAAAACGTATTCCGGTTTTTCCGCCTCCCACTGACGCGTATTTTCAGGCGCGATACGTGATCCAAGATTTACCATTCGATTCTCTTTGGAGGAATGAATGACCTCCACGTTTGTCGTGGGTTCACCGGATATGGAACCGAAAAGCAAAGCACCGACCATCTCAAGTTCCGAAACATTCGTATCTTTGGGCTTTACCGTTTCGCTCTGACTGTTCATTTGATTACTCCTAAAATCAGTAAATAGAAAATCTCTTTCTCCAAAATTTCTATCGTCCAGATTGAACCAAAAAGTTTAACGAATAATTTAAATTTTCCGATTTTAGAAAATGTGCAAGATAAAAAGGATGGATTGGTGCGTGAAAGTTTTGCCAATGTGAGAAAGACAACGGACGATAAAATTGAAATGGAAGATTCTTTTATGCGAAATAAATGACGGCTTTTCAAATTCAATTTTCAAAAGTACTTCCGCGAAAACTGCCGGTATCGTGAGTCAGACTCAAAGAAATTCCGTAAAAACCAAACCATAAAGAAATTTAAGAAGAGAAATTCAACAGGCAAATGGTGAATCCATGAAAAAGGAACAGAAAATCATGAGCGCCAACTCCTTAAAAACAGAAAAAGAGTCCTTTGTCTCCCGCCGCGGGAAATGGACACTCCATTTGCTTCTGAAAAAAATGGGGACATTTATTCTCGGAACGGGAATGATTTTGAACTCCTCTGTCTGCCTTTGGGCACAAGCAGCTTCCGTTAATTCTCCTCAAAATTTTCTTTCCCGTCTTAGGCCGAATTTCACAAAATCCGCCAATTCAGAAAATACTGTTCAGTCCGCACCGAGTGCCTTTAGCGAATTGGCTCCATCGCCAGCTGAAGTCCATTCTTCCGAAAACGATGGGTGGGTTAATCTCGGAACAGATTATTCCACGCCGTCATCGGAAATGATTCCGGTCTCAACGTCAAAACAGATTTTGAGACCGCAGTCTCGTTCCTTTAATCCGGGATCACGTGAGGCCTCCGAAGCACTTGCTCCGGCAATTCCGGCTGCTTCTGGTTCCCAAAATACTTTTTCAGCTGGGGAAATTATCGTTAATTCCGTTGGTATGTCTCCCGGAACACAGTCTGCCGCGGCTTCCAGTCTTCCGGCTCCATTTCCAGTAAACCAGCGTGAATTTCATTTGCCTATCGGAAATTTTCTTTCCGTAATCCCGGAAAATCAGTTAAAAGAAATCAGACTTTATGTTTCCAGGGACAACGGACAAAGCTGGAAATCCTATCAAACCCTTACTAAAAGCCAGATTGAAAAAATGCCAAGTAAAAACTGGGGAGTCAGAACAGCAAGCGATGGGGAATTCTGGTTCGCGTTACGTCTTGTGGATCAAAACGGAAATGAATTTCCTCAAAATTCTGCGCAGCCAACTTGGAGAATTTTAGTAAATTCCACTGGAAAACCGCTTGATTCTCTCATGAATCCGCCGCGGGAAATCGGAAACGCGGCTGTTCCCGGACAATCCGCGAGTCAGACTGGAACAAATCTTTTAACGGATACCGGGACGGTCTCACGTCCTCAATGGTCTCCGACTCCTTATGGGAGAACCTCTGGCAATATGCCGAATTCCTCAGATAATGGAAACGGAGTTACGGGAAGAGCTTCTCAAAGCCCCAATATCGTCATTTATTCCGTGAAAGACCGGGGAGTTAACTCCATTCCGGACATTTCTCTCCCCGTCTATAAAATTCAAAATCCAAATCCAATGGAAGCTTTTCAGAAATTTGCGGAAAATTCCAAAGGAAAAAAGGCACATCAATCCGCGAAACCCGAATCTTCCGAGATTAGTACGGAATCTGACGCGATTAAGCCGGGTTCTTCGGAAACTCCTGATTTGAATAATTTAAGTGTGGAAAACGAGCTGAACGTCCAAAGCGATTCTGTTCCTGCTGATTTGGATTCCGGGATTACTCTGGACGACTCCGCTCTGGAAGCCGAAGCGGCATCTGAAACGGAAAATTTTTCTGAAAACGACGATTTACTTCTTTTGAGTAATGATTCTTTCATAAACGAAGATGGTTTAAACTCAAAAGTCCGGTTCATGAATCAGCCAAATCTGTCTGTTGAGTATGATGTTTCAACCGTTGGCTCTTCCGGCGTAGGACGCGTTGAACTTTGGAGCACACTGGATGACGGAATGACTTGGACCTACCTGGCGGAAGATGAAGACTGCGTCAGTCCTGTTCAGGTTACTTTGAAATCTGATGGGAAATACGGATTCCAGATTTTGGTTTTCAATGGAGCGGGAGTCGGAATGGAACGTCCGCAAGCTGGCTCTGCCTCGCAAATGGAAGTTGTTCTGGATCGAATCGCTCCGCGAGTCCAAATTTACTCAATTCAACTTCAAGCTGAATTTGGGGACCTTGAAATTCAGTGGGGAGCAGAAGACCTTAATTTTGGAAGTAATCCTGTCCTTCTTTCCTGGGCCTCATCAACGGAAGGTCCTTGGCGTTCAATGACTTCAATGCCTCTGGAAAATACGGGACGATTTACCTGGAGAATTCCCGAAGGAATTCCTGGTAAAGTTTTCATTCGGCTTGATGTTTGCGATCAGGCCAAAAATGCCACGACTCTCGTCACGGGGCCGGTCGTTACCGATATCGTGCGTCCTACCGGTGTCATCCTTGACGCGAAACCGCGTTGATCGGCCTTCTTGAGATCTTTTCATGGAATGAAATTTAATATTCAAAAAATGCCGGAAAAGAATCGTTTCATTTAATGTTTTTCCGGCTTTTCATAAATACTGTCTCCGCACTGTTTTTTGTTTCACTTTCTCCAAAAATATTTTTAACCTTTTGGGACTTTCTGATTTTCGTGTCTAATTTCCACTCCAAATCTCTGGCCAAAGAAACCATGCCTTAAAATTTCCACGCGAAATGAAATGCGGTCCTTGACATTTGAAATTTTTCCAGTATATTATTAAAAAGAATCAGATTCATTTGAAAACTTCTTAGGCGAAATACCTGACCGTCATGAACACCGATTTTAACTCAATGGATACGTTTCGTCAACCAATGGATCATCATGTCTCTGGAAAAAAAGGAATGATGCCGTCTCCTGGTGATTTTCTTGGGGAAACTCAAAATTATCGTCTCGTAAAATTGCTCGGTGAAGGAGGAATGGGACAGGCATGGCTCGCGGAAGAAATCGAAAGGGATACGGTTTTGCGTTTTGTCGTCTGCAAAATCATCCCAATGGCCGTTCAATTGAATTCATCTGAAATGCGCAAGGTGGAAACTGTTTTCAATCTCACGCGAAGTTTAAACCATACGAACATTTGCCCGCTTTACGGAATGAGATCCGATCCGGAATTCGGCTGGTTTTTTGTCATGGGACACGCGAAAGGTCCTTCCCTTAGGGAATGGCTCTTTTCGCATCCTGATGCGGAAAATGGTTTGCCGCTTGAAACTGTGTTGAAAATCGTGAAACCGATGGCCGAGGCTTTGGATTATGCGCACCGAAAACGGGTTATTCACCGGGACATCAAGCCGGAAAATATTATGTTCAGTGCTCCGGAATCCGATCTTTGGATCATTGATTTTGGAATTGCGGCACAGATCCACGAAACCGCGTCGCAAACATTCGCCGCGAACGAAGCAAACGGAACTCCGCACTATATGGCGCCGGAACAGTTCATGGGGGAACTTCAGGATGCCAAGACTGACCAGTACGCGCTGGGGGTTGTCGCTTACGAACTGTTGGCGGGAAAACGTCCATTTTCCGGTAACATTTACGCGGTCTCGCATCAGATTTTGAACCTTGCTCCAAAACGTATCCCTAATCTTCCGGGCGAAGTAAATCTCGCGCTTCAGCGTGCTCTCGGCAAACGAAAAGAGGAACGTTTTACTTCGTGCGAAGAATTCGTTAAAGCTCTCGAAAAAGGACTCTGCCTCTGTTCCGCTCATCATCTTTCGGACATGACTTCCTCGGCAATGACGGCCACCGCAAACGTTTGGCAAAATTCGGACCAAGCTTTGCTTTCGACGCAAAATGCCGTTACGTCAGCCGCGAATCATTCGCGATCTCAATCAGCTCCGCCAATTTCAAATGATGCGCAAAGTCAAATTTCAGATAATCACTTTGATGGTTTTTCAATCGTCAAAAATCTTTCTCAGAGGGAACCTGAGCTGAAATTTTCGGAACCAACTCTGCTTGAAATTTTTCAAAGCATATTATGGGGATTTATCAAATTCGCGGTAGTGAGTGTCTGGTTCATGGGGACTTTAACTCTCTTCTTCCTGACGCTCGTAATCGTTTCATGCGTTTTTAGTCATCCTGTCTGGTTCCTCACCGCGGGTGCCGCGGTTTGCGAGTATGTCTTTCTTCTGGCTTTGGGGATCCTGAAGCGGTTTGAAGGCATTTCTTCCAAAAAACACGGAAACGCAAACCGCTTTTCGGAATCCCTGATTTTTATTCTCTGTTTCCTTTTGGGAGGAATATTGGGAATGCCAGACCACCCATCCATGACATTGGGAATTCTCTTAACAGAAACTGCGGGCCTGATCATTATTCTTCGCCGGCGTCGAAAGGCCATTCAGGCCATTCTTTCAAGGATTAATGATTCCGAAAATATTAACAGAAGAAGTTAAATGATGAAATGAAAATTTTTTCACTGGACCTTGACTTTACTGTGAAATTTGGTATACTTTAGAAATTACCTTTGACGTTTCCTGAATGCGCGCGCAGACTGGAAGCGGAGGAACTCTGGAGAATCCCGTTAAACGGGTGCCGAAGGGGCAAGGCGTTAAGCCCGGTTGAAACTCATTTGGTAGAAAATCAACTGGAAACAGAAGAAACCGAATGAATTAAAATCGGTTAATTTCGACGCTGAATCTCTCAGGCGAAAGGACAGAGCAAAGACTATTCAGCAAACGCTGTGTCGGACTCCCCTTTTTTCAGAGCTGCCTGCCCGGCGGTTTTTTTATGCCGTTCGGGAAAATGAGTTTAATTTCCGTAGAGTATGAGGAAAAATCATGCAGACGCTGCTCGAGTTCGTTCAAAATTTCAATTTTTATCTTTCTGACTATATTTTAGTCTT
>JAFQUP010000117.1 GCA_017408405.1 Thermoguttaceae bacterium | reverse complement strand
TGGATCCATCGACGTTCAGGAAGCTGACAGCTCGCTGACCCTTTCCGGCGGCGTGTACAATGGCATGTCCCACGACATCGGCTTCCGGAAGACTGGGGAAGGAACGCTCTACATCGAAAACGAAAACAAATACCGTCAGCTTCAGATCAACGAAGGGACGGTCCATTTCCGCGGAAACGGAAAGCTGATCCCGCAGAATAACGGAAACACATTCTACGGCGTCAACGTCTCCATCGCGGACGGAGCGAAACTCGTGCTGGACAATGCGGCCAACTTCACTTCCGGAAACACTCCGGCGGCCGAGTATCCCTCAACGTTCACCATCGCCGACGGCGGAACGCTCATCGTGAATCACGACGGCTGGCAGATGACGGACGTGATCGAAGCGGCTTTGACGCAGGGGACCCTCGGCGGTTCCGGTCGGATCGTCGGAAACATCGACACTGCCGGACTGACCATCTCTCCCGGCGACGGCACGATCGCGCAGCTGACGGTGGACGGACAGCTGAAACTCACCGACGGTCTCATCGCTCTGGAACTTGGCGCGAACGAAACGGCAGACACGCTAAAGATCACCGGTGAAGCAGACTTTACCGGGACCGAGATCTTCGTCTCACCGGCAGAAGGAAACGCTATTGAATTTGGCGACGAATTCCTTCTCCTCAGCGCACCAAATCTGACAGACGACATCACGAAAAACGTCAGCTTTGCCAATGGATTTAACTTCGCGTATGACGGCGGGCTTCTGTCGGCGTACGTCAAAAACGGTACTCTTTACGCGATGGCAACTGACAGTGCCTCAGTTCCTGAGCCGGCAACATGGATTCTGCTGGTTTTGGGCGGTGTTTCTCTGGCGTATTCTCGCCGAAGAAAAAACGCGTAATCCAAATTAAAATTTAAATAATTTCAGAGGGCTGAATCACTCTTTTGATTTAGCCCTTTTTTTTGAAGCAGTCGGAATATTTAATTAAAAAAAAGAATGTCAATGCAATATTTTCATTTAAAATGTCGTAAATTTCAATTACGAAAATGAGAAGGAAAAATTTTTTGATTAAAATTAACATGATTCTTGCGCGTTTCGTAATCACGGGGACAAAAAGAGATCGGAATTTTTCTAATTTATGGATTTTTTTCGATGAAGATGAGAAATTTTTAATCATTTTTATTGTTTTTTCAAAAATAGTAACGTTTACCTATTGATAAATTTAAAATTTAGTCTATAATTTGATTAAGGTTGAAATTTATTCAAATCTGCCGACCTTAGAAAACAAAATAAAGGAGAGAAAATATGAATTTGGAAAAACCCAAACGCCGCCAGATAACCACCACGCTTGATGCTTCCGTTCAGGCCAGAATCAAAGAGCTGAATGAGCCGCTTAGCAAGTTTTTGGATCGCGCGATCGTGAACGAATTATCCCGCTCCGCTACTGCCACAGCGCGCCTGGCAGAAGCATTTCATGAATGCATTAAATCTGCCGTAATTGATGCGCTTGAAGAATATGATACGATGAAAAAAAATCAGGAGAACAGCTAAACAAAACCTCAAAACAACACGAATAAAATTGTTATTCGTGAAATTTATTTAAAGTTCTCAAATTTCATTAAATTGAGAACTTTTTGTTTAAAATAGGTATCAACAGAAAAAACGAGGCGTTTCGGCAGTACGCAGCACACAGAATGAGTTGCGTACCACCGGCTTTAAACACAATTTCAGGTATGATAGTCCGCGTTAATGTGGACATAATCTGTCGTCAGGTCACAAGTCCAGAAACGGCATCCCTGACGCCCTTCACCAAATTTAAGATCTATGACGATTTCCCGTTCAGCTTTCATGGAGCCGGATACTTCCGCCGCGTTGAAATCCGTAGGAGAGCCATTCGCGAAAACAAGAAAACCATTAATATGGAGTGTCGCTTTATTTACGTCAAACGGAATTCCCGAATAACCGGCAGAAGACATAATTCGTCCCCAGTTCGGGTCATTACCATAAAGCGCGCATTTCGTCAACGGGCTTTCCGCGACAAGCCGGGCAATATGCCGAGCGTCCGCTTCTGTTTTTAATCCCTTTACGTTAATCGTGACCAAATGAGAAGCGCCTTCGCCATCATTCGCGATAGATCGGGCCAGGTCCGCGCAAATACTTTCAAGAGCCTCCGCGAAGTCCTTATTTTTGGCTACGTTTCCACCACCAGCGGCTCCATTGGCCAAAAGCAGAAGAGAGTCGTTTGTGCTCGTATGACCATCTACCGTGATACAGTTAAATGTCGTATGGACGATTTTCTTGAGCAGTTTCTGAGCTGATTTACCATCCAAAACCGCATCGGTCAGAACAATTCCCAGGAAGGTTGCCATATTGGGCGCAATCATGCCAGCTCCCTTGGCCATTCCCGCGATATTAACGACAGTCCCATCTTCCAGAGTGATCTGTTTTGAAAAAAGTTTATGGTGAGTATCGGTCGTCATGATCCCCTTTGCTGCCGCGATTAGGGATTTTTCATCATTTTTAAGTTTTTTGGTAATTTTTTTAATTCCCTGTTCGATAATGTCCATAGGAAGAAAATGACCGATAATTCCAGTAGACATGACCAGTGCTCCGTCTTCGGGAGCTCCCACGGATTCCGCTGCCCACGCGGCCATCTGCGCGGCATCTTTCAGACCACGTTCACCGGTGCAGGCATTCGCGTTTCCTGAATTCACGACAATTGCCTGAATCTTTTCACTTGGCACACAAGCGCGATCATGAACTACCGGGGCGGCACAAACGAGATTTTGAGTAAAGACACCTGCCGCACTGGCCGGAACGTCTGAAGAGATAAGGGTCAGGTCCGCGCGTGTTTTATCCTGTTTAATACCGGAATACATCGCGGCGAATTTGAAACCTTTAGGAATGAAAAGCGGTTGTTTCGAGGTTTTGGCCATTGGGGAATCTCCTTGGTTTACGAAAAAGAATGAGTCATGAGAAAAACGTATCAATCTTGACATTTTACCATGTTTTAAGATTTAGACAAGAGGCCCTTTGTCTGAATGATTACTTTTTCGCGAAAAAAAAGAAAAAAGTCAGTCGCTATTTAAACCGCGAGAGCCTGAAATAAGAGCCACCCCTAAACCTCATCTTCAGACAAAAGATCCAAATCACAAGCGGAAGAATTCCGGAAACGGCACACCTGTTTCGAGCGGAGTACCAGAAAAAACATTAGACGCGGTGAGAAAAATCCAAAGATCCTCTCACCGCGACCTGTTCTGATTATGAATTATGAACTTAGAGCGGGTAATTTTATTTCTTCCGCCAGTAAAGCAGACCAAAACTGCCGAGCAGAAGCAGCATCCACGCAGACGGCTCCGGCACGGCGTTGGCGTCGATCGTCGCGTAGACCGTATTGCCGATGACGGACAGATCCCAGGAATACGCGCTCGTCGGCGTCAGCAGAGAGGTCCAGAAATCAACCCCCTGCTCGGCTCCAAATTCAGCCGCCGTATTTTGAATGATCGGATACTGCATCTCCGGAAGCACAAGCCCCATCTCCAGTTCAATAAACCCGGAATCCACATCAAACGAATCGGCTTTCAGCAGGTCCATACCGTTCGCATCCTGCTCCAGCAAAAGAACGGCCTCCTGATCGAGCTTGAACTCACCGTCAACGACCGCTTCTCCAACGGAAATTCCCGGCGAGAAAACCGCATTCGTCCCAACAGAAACACCTCCGGTCAAACGGCCCTGCAGATCGAGCCGGCCTGCCGAAACAGTCAGCTCCTCCACCGTCAAACTGTCCTGCGGGGCATTGAGCTGAAGCGTCCCCTCACCAGTTTTCGTGACCTTCCCATTGTTCGTACCGGTGATCTTGGAAGAGTCGGAAAGAGTCAAGGATTTGGAGGCATTTTCACTAACGTTCAGTTCCAGTGTTCCTGCGGAATCAGCCGTTCCGACGTTAAAGACACCGCTGAAGGAATCGATGTCGGTCAAATCCGCCGTCAACATGCCGCCGTTGGAGATCGTGACGTTTCGCAGCTGGTAATTACTCGCAGCGTTATTGGCACGACCGGCAATGACGACCTGCGCCTGATCGATAACAGTCTGTGCGCTCTCGCCGGTCAGAATGATCCCGCCGTCAAAGGAATACGCACCGGCATCCTGGAACGTCAAAACGGAAGAAGCGCCTGCCAGATACAGGTCGTTTCCATTTCCATTGCCGGCAGTATTGTCTGTGAAAGTTCCCACCGTATCATCGCCTGCAAAAGTCAGATTTCCTTCAGCGTAGACCGCACCGCCGAAATTACTGGCCGTATTCTTGCTGAACGTGAGCGTATCCGCCTGGATCACCCCATCGCCGCTTCTGATGGAAAGCGCGCCGCCGTAGTACCTGGACGTATTGGAGTCGAAGTTGATGACATTGGCATCCGCGGCAAGCGACGTACAGTTGACCGCGCCGCCGTAGGACCATTGATCTGAACTTGTGGTATTGTAGTTGCCGGTGAAATTGAACGTACCGGTTTCGAGAGTCAGTGCACCTGCGTAGATCGCCCCACCGTAATA
>JAFQUP010000116.1 GCA_017408405.1 Thermoguttaceae bacterium | reverse complement strand
GTGCTCCCGGTCGCGATCCTGGTCGAGTCGATAGTCCTAATCGTGCTCCCGGTCGCGATCCTGGTCGAGTCGATAGTCCTAACCGTGCTCCCGGTCGTGATCCTGGTCGAGTCGATGGTCCTGGCCGAGTTCCCAGTCGTGATCTTGGTCGAGTCGATGGCCCTGGCCGAGTTCCCAGTCGCGATCCTGGTCGAGCGGACACCATGCGTCATCCGGTACCGATTCATCCTGGCAAACCTCACCCGGGCTTTGTTCCTTCCGCTAAACCTCATCCAGGGCAGCCTCATCCGGGACATTGGCCGGGAAGCCATTCGATTCTGCCTCCGCCTCCGTCACCGTTTTTCCACGCGCCCCATCATCGCCCTCATTACCTTCCGTATCGTCCGTATTTTTACGATCCGGTTCATTTTCATGCCGGCTGGCGTCCGGTTTACCGTCCGTACTATCCATGGTGGATCGTTGATGCCGCGACTTTTGGAGCTGGATACGCGATCGGCTATTACGTTCGAAACGGGGAACCGGTTTACTATTATTACCCGGATGAAACGGTCGTGGACGCGGAGCCTGCTCCGGCAGAAGACGTAATTTTAGAAGAGATTCCGCTTCCGGAAGAGACTGGAGCGTTGGCGGAACCGGAAATTACGGAAGCCGCGGATAATTCAGGCAGTGTGCTTGATGAATCAATTCTGACGCCAGTTGAAGGTGGCGGACAGTCGGTTATTGAAAATGGGGGAACGGAAGCGGTTTCCGCATTGCCGAAAGTAAGCCGTTCAGAGATTGATTCCGCCTGGCTCAAGATTCAGGATGGAGACACTGCTTTTTCGAAGGGTGAAATGACGGAGGCGATTGAGAAATATTCCCAAGTGAGTGAGGACCTTCCCTCAATTCCGGATTCCTGGTTCCGTCTCGCGTACGCTGAATCTGCCCGCGGGAATTACGGAGTAGCTTCAGAGTATGCGGTTAAGGGAATGGAAGCGTCGAAGATTTGGCCGGCGAGTCCATTCTCCATGGATTACGTTTACCAAGGGGCGAATGATCGGAAGCGAACCAATCTGGTGGCACTTGAGACCGCAGCCCGAAACGCTCCGAATGATGGACCGCTGAATTTCTTGGCCGGTTTGTCTTTTTATTCTGACGGTCAGAATGACAAAGCGGCGAAATATTTTAAAATCGCGGAAAAAAATTCCCCGGAATTGAAAGAATTCACCGAACCGATGTTGAATGAAATCCCATAAAATGCTAAAATAAGATGTTTTTATGGTCCTTTTTCCCCATTTCCTTCAGGTTTTCCATGGCACTCATTAAATTTTACCGCGCTTTACGCAAAATTTTCCCATTGTGGGCGATCTTTATCGCTCTGGAATTCAATCCCGGCTGGATCTCTTCATGGAATTTTGCTTGGGCGGAGGAAACCGCGTTGGAAATGAATCTGCCGCGGGATACTGTTCCCGGAACATTTCAGGGGCCTGATGATCCAAACGCGCAAAGTGTTCAGGAAGTCCAGGAGGCCCCTCGTCCATTAATGAAGGAAGGTCTTAAGCTTGATCAGGTTGAGGAGCGGATCCTGATTGACGATGATCTGTCTGTTTCTGGAGAGGGCGGCGAATCGGAAATGAGCATGGCCCCCCTTCCTCCTGAAACGGAGCCAGCAGATGTTCTTTCTGAGGAAGGCGCGGCTCTGGCGGAGGAAACGCTTCCTTCTGCCCTGGACGTTCATTCAGGGCAGAGTGACCTTTTGAACCCGAATGAATCTGTTGAATCCGCGGGGGATGAACTTTCTGGTACTTTTGGGGCATTGCCTTCTTCGGAGCCAGAGAAGCCCGCGACTGGAAAATCGGCAGGAATTTCTTCCGAAAAATCAGAGAAAACGAATCGAGCGAAAAAGAAAGCGGGAGGAGAAGAGTTTTCAGAGACTGGCATTCCGCAAGTTGATTCTTCATCAAAGAAAACGAGGAAAAAGATTGGCGCTGCGGTTTCTGAAGAGCAGAAATCAGCAAATGTTTCAGAGGCAGTTCTTCCGCGAAAAGAGAATGCTGCCGGTTTGGCTGAAAGGAAGTTGCTTCTGCCGGAGGATTCTTCTGCGAGGATGGATTCAGTTTCGGAAGCGAGGTCCGTTCCCGTATCCATTTTGTCTTCCGAGAAACCCATGCGAAGTATTCAGATTCGCAAAACGCCGTCCAATAAAATCTCCGCGTCGGCCAAGTTGCTTGAGGAACTTGTCGCGGCCTCTGATTTTCAGCTTGAGGGTGTTGAGAGAATTGATTTGCGTACTTTTCTTAATTCACCTCTGTTGAGTGAAAATCGAGATGGAATTCGGAACGCGGTTTCGCTTTATTGGGAGGCTGCGTCCATTCGGGCTGAGATTGGGTACTGGGAGCGGCGCGCGGAAGCGATGAAACAGATGGCGCAAAATGTTTCCAGTGAGGAACAGGCACTTTGCGAATTGGCGGCGGCATCCGCTGGGGCAAATCTTAATTCCGCCCGACTTCTTCTTCGCGCGAACGCGGTAAAATTGGGAAATGCTGCCGGATATTCACGTGAGGTGACTGCCGGGACACTTCCCCATGCCGGGAATTACGAAACGCGTTACGAAGAGATTCGTTCCTCATACGGAGAACCTTCCGCGCGCGTGACGTATTTAAATGGCCTGATCGCTCTTCATCAGGAGCAGCTTTCCGCGGCGGCAGCGGCCTGTGCGGCGGCAGAAAATCTCGTCAAATATGAAATGAAGCGGAAAGAAAATTCGACCGCGGTCATTCTTGCCTGGGATTTACTTAATGAAAGACGCGCAGCTTTTTTTAAGGTTTTGCTGGCATTTAACCAAGATATTCTGAACTATGTTTTGGAAATTAGTCCGAAACGCGGCGCGGACCTGGTTCCGCTTCTGGTTCGTCCGGTGAAGGACGTTGATCCGCAGTTGGTGCCGGTTTCCGGGCGAGAGCCAATTCTTCCGGAACCGCCGCAGGAAAGGAGAGCCGCGGAACCAACTTTTGAGCAGGAGACTGTTTCAGAGCCGCAAAACTTTTCGCAGCCGCTTTCGGTTCCGGCTTCGGTAGAATCTGGTTCGGCTGTTCCCGGTAAAGATGGGCCTTCGATTCCCATGATTACTGAAGAAGATGAGATACGGAATGACGCGATTCCGCTTGAAAAGACTTCGGAGGTCTCGGAGGAAGGCGTAACTTACGAAGAGAATTCATTCATCACGATTGACGTTCCGCCTGAACCGACAGTTCCGGGAGGGGATTTGGGAGTGCCCGCGGTGGAAACACCGCCTCCGGGACAAGGTTTTCAGCCGATTGGCGGAGAGACTGGCGTGGACACGAATCCTGTTCTCACGCCTCCTGGCGGTCTTGATGGCGCGATGTTCAAGAGCGGTTCCGAAATGGGAGTTTTGGCTTCCATGGATTACTCCGTCATGAAGCCGAACGCGGCTGACTATGCCTCGAAGAGAACATTCGGAGGCGGGATTGCCGCGGAAACGGTTTCTTTGCGGAATGTTTTGCTTGCCGCGCCTTTTGAAAGCCGACTTCACGCGGTTGACGCATACTGGAATTATGTTTCGGCGCAAAAACAGATCTGCGTTTTGGAGTATCAGCAGGAGATTCTTAAACGTATTTCACGCCGTATTCTGAAGGAGGCACTTCAGCAAAATGATCCTGAAAACTCAAGACTTGGACTTTATTTGGAGTTTCATTCTCTGGTTTTGCGAGCTGAGCTTTGGGAAAATAAAGCGGCGGCGTGGAAGAAACTTACTTCACTAATGGGGTGGATTGGTCAGACTCCTTTTTGGCCAATTGTTTTTCCTGAGGCGGTGACGGAGATGAAATCAGAAAATTTTCAGGTTCGTCTCGATCGTTTTTCTCCTGAATCGCAGGATCCAAAGGCTTTGGCGACGGCGCGCCAGCTTTATTTTTGTGTTCAGGAGCTGCCTGAAGCATTTCAGAATGTCAGCAGATTTGGTGATTGGATTGCTCCATCGACTTCCAATTTGGATGAGTCTCAATGGGTTCACGGTTTGAGTGAAATGAGCGGTTCGGAGCTTTATTCTTTGGCGTGGGGACTGAAAAACGCCAGGATATGCAGTGCGCGCTACTTCCAGCTTCTTTACCTCATTAATTCCTCGTACTGTTCGTGCGTTTTGGCTGGACCTGTTTCAGAGGTCTCAGACAGAGATAAACTTCTGCTGCTTGAGCGATATGGTTCCTGAAAGAATCTGTTTTCATTTAATTTGGTGTGTTTTAAGGGAGGAAGATCGCGTTAAATTTTTAATTTTAGGAGCGGCAAATTCTCTTAAGTGATTTTTGGATCCTCCCAGTCTCGTTCTCGGCTTTATCTTTCCATTTTCCTCCTGGAAAAGGTGATTTTCTTCGACATTGTGGTCCTTTGGAAGCAGGAAAAGGGAAATTCTTGGGTTTGGTTTCTGTTAAATATTCAGTTTGATTCGGAAAAGGTGGATGAAAATCGCATTTTTTTGTTTTTTTTTGTGGAAATTCATGATTGCCATCTTGACGCAAGTTGGTTTTTCCAGTATGATTACCCTAATTGGATTTAAGAAGTTCAGAGGACTTTCAGATGAAATATGCTACGTTAGGCCCAATTTCTGTTTATTTGCCTGAAAAATGTGAAACGATCGAAGATCTTCGGGCAGAGCATCCAGAATGGGATATGGACGAAATTTACGCAAAGACAGGGGTTTATTCGCGCTGCCTTTCTGCTCCCGATGAGTTTGTCTCAGATATGGCAGTGAAGGCCTCTGAGCGATTGTTTGAGGAATATCCAATTCCGAAAGAATCCGTCGACTTTGTTTTGCTCTGTACTCAGTCGCCAGACTACCCTATTCCGACTACGGCCTGTCTGGTTCAGCACCGACTTGGTTTGAGTCCGAAGTGCGGCGCATTGGATTTTAATTTGGGCTGTTCCGGATATGTTTATGGTTTGAGCCTTGCGGATGGTCTGATTCGTTCAGGGGTCGCGCAGCGGATTCTTTTGATTACTGCCGAAACGTATTCGAAGTATATCGACAGCGGGGATCGTTCTCTGCGGACAATTTTTGGAGACGCCGCGACCGCCTCGATCATTGACGCGGGAGATGAGCAAACGATTGGTCCGTTTCTTTTTGGGACGGATGGAGAGGGGGCTGATACTCTGATTGCGTATGGGCGTGGAATTCGTCCGGAGGCGCTTTCTTTGAAGCCGCGCCATCGAAGGCGTTGGGCCAGTAATTTGTATATGGACGGAGCGGAACTTTTGCGATTTACCAATTCACGTATTCCGCCGCTTGTTCATGAGTTGCTGAAGAAGGGTGGAGTTTTGCTTGAGGACGTGGATCTCTTCCTGATGCACCAAGCAACGCGTAAAATGCTTGAGAGCCTGTCGGTGACGATGGCTCTGGATCCTCAAAAAGTTCCTATTTTGATGGAAAAATGCGGGAATACGGTTAGTAATTCGATCCCAATTCTGATTGACATATTGCGTAAAAATGGAAATCAGACATTTGAGAAACAGTCCATGATGATTGGATTTGGGGTTGGTCTTTCGTGGGGCGGAGTCCTCTGGAGGGACGTTTGGAATTCGTGCGCGGAAACTTGAGCGGCTGAAGTAATCAGCGCGGACGGAGTGTCTTGCGTGACTTGGATTGGATTTCGCGATGAAACTGTTCAAAATCATTCCAACGCACATCTTGACGGATCTTTTCATTAAGTTTGCCGTCATGCAGGTGGGATTTACCCTTCTTTTTGTGATTATCGGCATTTTTATGCAGGATGTCCTGAGTAATATGCCGGTGCGTCAGATTCCGTTGCTGATTCCGTATATTTTTCCATTTTCCCAGTCTTTTGGCGGTCAGCTCGTGATGGTTTTCACGTGCGTCATGTGCTATTCACGCATTGTTCAGTCGAATGAGATCGTGGCTCTTCGTTCCTCAGGGATTTCGTCCTGGCGCGTTATGTTTCCCTCATTTCTTTTGGCGTTTGTGATGAGCTTCGTAGCGTTCTGGATGGCGGATTTAAACTGTTCATGGGGTAAACAGGGAATCCAGAAAGTAATGCTTTCTTCACTTGAGTCAATTATTTATCGTACTCTTGAGACGGAGAAATGTTACGCGCACAAAGACTATTTTCTTTCGGTGGACCGAGTGGAGGGGAAAAAGCTCCATAAACTCTTTTTCACGACAAAAGATTCAACCCAGACACAGCTTTTTTCCGCGGAAACGGCGCAGATCAGCATTGGACCTGCCGCGAAAATCATTGATCCGAAGGAATTATGCTACACGCTGAAAGGAGATCGTTTTCAGCTGGAGCCGGGCGACATGACTCTGGTGCTGAAGCTGGAGGTTTTTAATCCTGATTTTCAGGTTGACAGGAGTCAGGTCATCACCTCCATGGAGTGTTCGATCGTCATGTCACTTGATGAATTGAGTGGTCTGACGAATGAGAAATCGGTGCGTCCTTCTACCATGAGTCTTGCGGAACTGGATCGTTTTGTTGAGCAAAAGTACCTGGAAATCAGGAATTTTCAGGAGGAGATTGCCCTGAACAGCGCGAGATGCATGATGACGGGTGAAATGAGTGCTTTTGCCGCTGGACATTGGGACGGATATTTCTATGAAAAAATTAAAGAGTGCAGGAAAAGAATCCGAAGGGCCAAGATTGAGCCGGTAAGAAGGCTTGCTTTTGCTTTGAACTGCTTTTTTCTGACCTGGGTTTGCGCTCCGCTTTCTATTCGAAAAGGAAATCTGGGAGCATTGATGCTCATTTGCGTTTGTGTTCTTCCGCTGCTTTTTATTTACTTTCCGATGACGATGCTGGTTCTTCAGGTCGTCAAAGAGACGAAGGTCACGCCATTGATTCTTCTCCTTCCGAATCTTGTTTTGTTTTTTGTGGGGATTTTCATGATTCGTAAAGTACTTTGAGGAGCGGAAAAATAATTCGCGGGGTGATTTGAAGTTGGGGAAATTGGAAGTTCAGGGAAAAATGATTCGCAAATTTTTAGAACTCGTTCGTTTTAGTCATACGATATTCGCCCTTCCTTTTGCGTTACTGTCGGCCATGATGGCATGGTTTGCCAACACGCAGAGCGGATGGTATTCTGAATTTCCGCAAATGGAAGGGGTTCCGCACTATTTATTCCGTTTTCAGGATTTGGCTGGCATTTTTCTTTGCATGATTTTCGCTCGAAATACGGCCATGGCATTTAATCGTTTTGCGGATCGGAAGATAGACGCGCTTAATCCGCGTACGGCATCACGTCACCTTCCCGCCGGAACGCTTTCATCCGCGCAGGTCGTCTTTTTTACGCTTTTTAACTTTGCGGCTTTTATCGCGTCTACCGCGCTCTTTTTGCCGTGGAATCCGTTGCCGATGATTTTTTCAGTGCCGCTGCTCCTTTTTCTCATGGGGTACAGTTTGGCGAAACGTTTTACGAATCTCGTTCATTTTTGGCTTGGGACGGCTCTCATGCTCGCGCCGATTGCTGCCTGGACGGCATTGCGAGGGGAAGTTTTTCTTCGAATTTTCTCGGTTTGGCTGGAAACTGGAGAGATGATTTTCATTCCGGCGGAGTGTTCCGCGTTTATTTTGGCTGCGGCGGTTTGTTTTTGGTCGGCTGGTTTTGACATTATTTACGCTACGATGGATGCCGATTTTGACCGTGATTCGGGAATTGTCCACAGTATTCCGGGCAGTCTTGGGATTCGGAACGCGTTGCGGATTGCCGCGCTTTGTCATTTTCTGGTGCCTTTTCCTCTTTTGGCGCTTTATTTCATTTTTCCGCCTTTCAAAACCTTTTGGCTTGGCGGGCTGCTGATTATTTCGGTTCTTTTGCTTTACGAGCACTTGATCGTTGATCCGAACGACCCTCAAAGGGTGAATACGGCCTTTTTTTCTGTTAATTCTATCATCAGCGTTACCTTACTTGCCGTTGGTGCGCTGGAAATGTTTCTTAACTGGCCGTTTTGAGAACTTTGTCTGTTTTTCACGTCTTTCGGTAAATCTTTCGTTTTTCATTTGGAGCATAGGGAGAGTGCTTTAGTTTCCGCGTGGCCTTGAGTCGAATATTTCGTGACTCGTTGAGGCGTTTGCGTTTGAATGCGCGAATTGGGCATTTTTCTCCAGTTCCAGTAAAAATTTTTTGATTTTCAGCCCGCCCGCGTACCCGGTGAGTTTGCCATTGGCGCCGATGACGCGGTGGCATGGAATCAGGATTGGGATAGGATTTTGATGATTTGCCATCCCTACCGCGCGTGCTCCATTGGGGGAGTTCAGGCGGCGGGCAATTTCGGAGTAACTTACTGTTTTGCCGTATGGGACTCGGAGAAGTTCCTCCCACACGCGTTTTTGGAAAGGGGTGCCGACGGGAGCAAGGGGGACCGTGAAGACCGTGCGTTTTCCAGCGAAGTATTCCTGGATTTCCCTGGCGGCCTGAAGGAGGAGCGGAGACGGAGATTTTTCGGAAATTAATGCGGTTTCGGATGAATGGGACAGCGGGGAGAATGCTTGATTTTCCAGAGTAAAATTAATTTGGAAAAGCGCGTTTTCATTTGCGTGGAGGGTGAGGTGCCCGATTGGGGTGGAAATTCGGTAAATTTTCATTTTGAACTCCTTGACAAACGAAAATCTTTTGCGTAAAATAAACTTTCGTTTTGAATGTGAAAAGATTTTATTTTCGCTTGAAACACGCTGTCGGTACGGATTCAGACGCGGAAACGCTTAGCGGCATATTACTTTAGGCATATTTCACATTTTACCAAATTTTCATTTTTTTCCAACCCCCGCCGGGGACGTGATCCGCTTTTTCTGGTTGCCGGTATTTCGGAAGGATACTTCGAAAAATGCGGTTGGGAATTTGAGGGAAGAGTAGCGCGGAATGCCTTGCGGACACGGTTTTTCACGAGAAGATTGATTTGGGTTGGAGAAATGAATGTTTGACATAGAATTGAATCGTTGGGGAACCGGCTCCATCAAGTTCGGATTTCATGAAAAGTTTAATAAACCGAAAGACGTTATTCCTCTTTGGGTCGCGGACATGGATTTCGCTTCCCCGCCGGAAGTGATTGAGGTTCTTCAGAAGAGGGTGGGGCACGGTATTTTCGGCTATTCGTACGCGACGGAGGATTACTACGAATCAATTCGGAACTGGTTCAAAAAACGTTACGGTTGGGTACCGAAACCTGAGTGGGATCAGCAGATTCCAGGTGTCATGTTCGGAGTCGCCGCCGCGATTCGCGCTGTCACGAAAGAAGGGGAGGCCGTTCTCATTCAGCAGCCGGTTTATCCGCCGTTTGAGGAAGTCATTCACGCGAATCGAAGAAAACTCATCGTGAATGAACTGCTTCTGGAAAACGGAAAATACGTCATTGACTTTGACGCTTTTGAACAGCAGATTATCCGTGAAAACGTCAAGGTTTTTCTACTTTGCTCGCCGCACAATCCGGTCGCGAGAGTCTGGACGGAAAATGAGCTGCGGAAAATGGGGGAAATTGCTCTGAAGCACGGTGTCAAAGTTATCGCGGACGAGATTCATGCCGACTTTACCCTTTTTGGAAACCGGCATTTCCTTTTTCCTTCACTGGGCGAGGAATTCTCAAAAAACACGGTACTTTGCACTTCGCCAAGTAAAACTTTTAATCTTATGGGACTTCAGACCGCGAACATCTGGGCAGAGGACCCAAGCTGGCGAAAAGCCATCCAGGAGCAATGTCTTCAATTTCATTGGCACGGAATCAATGCTGCCGCGCTGGAAGCCTCCGCTGCCGCGTACCGTTTCGGAAAAGAATGGTTTGACGCGCTTTCCGCTTATCTTGAGGAGAATGTGCGATTTGTCAACAGACGACTGAAGGAGATGAATTCCGGAATTTGGACTGCTCCGCACGAAGGAACTTATCTCATGTGGCTGGACTGCCGTAAATGGGGATTGACGGAGAGAAATCTTGATCTCTTTTGGACCGAGAAGGCTCGTCTCTGGCTCAATCCAGGCATTATCTTTGGAAAAGGCGGAGCTGGCTTCATGCGCATGAACATTGCTTCGCCGCGGTCCATTCTCATGAGGGCAATGGACCAGCTGGAAATGGCAATGAATTCAGGAGTTTCTTGAAAAGACAAATTTTACGCTATCGTGTGAATGAAACCTTTTTTTGCGTTCAACGCGAAGTTCATTTTTTGAAAAGAAAAGGAGTCAACATGACGAAAAAACTCGCATTGCTCCCGGCGCTTTTCGCGCTTCTGAGCATTCCTGCCGTCCTGTGCGGCGCTGCGGAGTGGAAGATTCAGGAAAATCCGATCCTCTCCCCGTGGGCTGAACAGGTCTCTCCCGAAAATGCGCACCCCGAATATCCCCGCCCTCAGTTCGTCCGTAAAGATTGGGTGAACCTCAACGGTCTGTGGGATTACGCCATCATCAAGGCTGGCGAACACGTTCAGAAATGGGACGGAAAGATCCTCGTG
>JAFQUP010000115.1 GCA_017408405.1 Thermoguttaceae bacterium | reverse complement strand
CCGCGCGATGGCGTAGAAACCGCGGCACGTTGGCCGCTTCGTTTTTAGAGTGCGCATCCGCGCTTTCACCGGGAGTTGGTGTTTTGCGTTGGTTTCAGAAAAGGTAACCTTTAAAAGGTCCCCGCGTTCCGTCCCGGCGAAAGGCCTTGCGGCCTGTATCGCCGAATGTGAAAGCGGTGAATGGCCTACGGCCTGTATCCCGCACTCCAAATCACTCCGTCTCGCTTCGCTCGCCGCCCCTCCAGAGTCCTATGCTATCACTTTTTCAGACTTCAAAAAACGCTTTTTTTCGGAGCGCGACATACAGGAGAAGTACGTGAACATGGCCTGGAATCGTCTGAAAGAAAACGGTCTCTAATGCCGTGAAATACGGAATGAAACGCACTTTTTTTGTGAAAAATTTTTAGTATTTTGTTTTGAAATATACTCAAAAAATTAAAGATGGATAAGCAAAGAAAGATAATATAAAATGTAAAGGGGGTGGGAAGTTTTGCTTTTGACGTTCGCCAAAAGTACAGAAAAAACCCCCTTTACTCTAGCTGAAAAGGAGGCTAAAATGAGAACGCTTTTGATTGTCGTTCTCGATTTTATATTTCTCCTTATCATGGTTTCACAGGCCTTTTAAGCAGTAGATAACTGAGAAAGCCTACCGGGTTTCCCCGACGGGTTTTTCATTCTATCATATCGGAAAAATTTTGTCAAGGCTTGAAAAAATTTTTCTTGCTCTGGTCTGATATTCAGCCTCGATTCCCACGGATACCACTACGGAATCTCAATAATTTCGATACTGGAAAAGGTAAAATTGCCGTTTGCTGCCGCGGTTTTCCTGCGTGATTTTTCATTGTCCGGAATACAGAAAGTTGGAAGTAGAGAGTTTTTTTCATTTAGAAGATCGCGTTATCGTTAATCTGAATGTTAGGAATAGAGCGCGAGTAACTCATGGTAACGCCGTTCCAGCTTCGGAACAGTCTCATTTTTATCTGTTTCGGCGTATTCCATTTGATGGAATAAGAAAATGATCCGCGGTTTCCCACGGACCATTCCAGGAAGTGTGTTCGGTTTCAGCTCTAAGGCCGTAATGAGAATCAGAATCGGATGATGGCGTCGCAGCCGAGTGTGAATTGGTAATTTGCCGAGTTTCGATCGTACGCGTAGAATTTTTGTCCATTGACATCCAATTCCATGTCGGAATAATCCCAACGCATTTCCGGTCGAATGGTCAGCCATGGGCAGGGATCCCAGTTCAGTCCCAGAGTCCAGTTAAAGTAATTGACTCCCATGTTGGCGAAGGTAGTCTGATGTCCTCCGCTGATGACGGTATTTTCTTTGTCGCAGAACCACTCAAAACGTGCCCCAAGAGTCAAGGTATTGCTTAACTGCCAGAAGAGGTAGTTACTGAATCCATACCAATTCCTTCCCTTTGAGGAACTTGCGGCGAGAATATCGTAAACTTCTGCGTCGTTATTTCCATAATTGAATTCCACGACATAGGCCAGTCGGTCGGTAAGTTTGAATTTGGCGCAAAGGTCAAAAACCGTAGTGTTCGCGCCAGGATGGGAATAATCATCCGCCTGGAAGGAGGCAGCGCACTGTTTTCCACCCATGACTGTCGCGGAAACAGCAAAGGTCTGGCATGGATTCTGATAATTAACTCCCAGGACGTAAGAGAAATGATCCTCAGGCGTATCAAAGGCGTTCCATTCATTTACCGCTCCGGCAGTAATGCTCCAAACGTCATTCAGATGCCATTCTGTCATGACGCCAGTCATGCTCGTGGGAACACCGTAAATACTTGTGTACGAACGAGAGTAGAAAAAGTTCTGATTCGCCTGATTTGCCTCAAATCCCATGACAGAATTAAAGTGTCCGACTTTGACATCCACACCGGCAAGAATCGGCACATACGCTTCGAGAAAAGCCTGCGGGAGTGCCATTCCGTACATTTCGCGACCGGCACGATAGTGATCCCGATTCAAGTCTTTTCCGTTCCAGTGCGGCTGATTGTTGTGGTCCGTCTCAAGTCCGGTTGACGTCATGTAGTAGTAATCGGTACCAAACATAATGTCCACCTGACCTCCAACGGCCCATTGATCGCCGCGGCAGATACGGCGTCCGACGGAAAGATAAAGCTGATTCAGCTGGTATCC
This sequence comes from Thermoguttaceae bacterium, assembly GCA_017408405.1. GTDB lineage: Bacteria > Planctomycetota > Planctomycetia > Pirellulales > Thermoguttaceae > RGIG3701. The sequence continues at coordinate 3,145 of JAFQUP010000115.1, read as the reverse complement.
TTCTTTATCGTAGGTTCCGACCGGCTCACTATAGGAAGTGGAATTACTGTTCACATTGAATCCCTGAGCAAGATAACCTTCGACAAAAAGGCAACCTGGTCCCAAGATACCGCTGCCGCACGGAGCGCAAACCGGAGCGCAGAAATCCGCCAGGAAAAGTCCGGGCACCGGTGCCGGAAGCCCCGCGTATTCCTCAATAGCTTCCTCCGCTTCCAAAACCGTTCCATCCGGAACATAAGCGGGAATTTCCGCCTGAACGGGAGCGTTCATTGGAACCGGATTTACGGGGACGGGAGCGTTTGCCGAAACTGGAACCACGGACGAATCAGAAATTGTCCTGTCAGAAGAAACCTGACTTTCTGTTTTGGGAATCGCGGTAGAAAACGCCACAGGATGAATCATGACCGGATCATTCTCTGCCTCTTCCATGGCAGGTCCGTTAAGATACTGAACTTGAACAATCCGCGCGTCAGCTTCTTTCCTGACCGGAGTCCATGAAGAAGAAATTTGGGAATGGGCCGGAAGTTCATCGGGAAGCTGAATCGAATCCGGAATATCCGAAAGAGCAGTATTCGCCCCGCCAATCGCGAAAAGCGCGAAGAAACTGAAGACTGAAAATCCATGGATTTTGAATAAATCGCTTGCCATGTTCATTTCCTTTGGAACTAAAACACACTAAACACACTTCCATACTTCTGGATAGTAAAAGTATCGGTTATGTGTGTTAGAGAGTTTAGGTAAATTTTAACGATTTTTGAAATTTTGTCGATCAGGTGGATTTTGCTACTGTTTTTGTGTTTATCTTTCAAAAGATTTCCTAAACGAAAAGTCTTTCAATTACGGCTTGAAATATTCTTTTTGGGGTAAATTGGAATCTTTTTTCCACCAGTTTTTCAGAGAAAAAATTTTTTTAGAAAAAGAAAAAATTTTTTTAACTCATTCTTAAATGGAAACAGTTTCCAAATCGCTTCACATTAAAAAGGCTGAATCTTGGAGTAGCAGTTCCTCCCAATTCGCCGCAGGTTTATTTCAGATTTGCTGAAAGTCCTAAAATGAATCGAGGTCAAAAACGGTTTGGCCAAACGAAATCGAATTTAACCCAAATGAGGTAAATCATGAAAAAAACAGGAATCATTCTTTTGTCGTCCGCTTGTGTGGCTTCCTGCCTGACTCTGAGTGTCGCGGAAAACAGTCTGGAACCAGGCATTCGCGTTCAGAAAATCGAAACTGCCGAAAAGGCACTGGCAGAAGAAGACGCGCCGTTCATGGGAGCCTTTGCGGAAGAAGAACCGCTGCTGAAAGAAACTGAAGAAACGGGGGACAACGCAAAAAATCGTCAGTCAAAAGAAACGAAAGATTCAGAGACTGGAAAAACTCCTCGGAGTACCGAAACCCCAAACAAAACTCTGAATAGTTCGGAAGAGACCGAGAAAAAGTATTCTCCCAATCGTGATCTCGATAAAACCTGGTTCGATGGAAAAATCGAGGAGGACGGGAAAAAGGGAATTCACGGCAATGAAGCGGAAATAAATTCTGAATCGACTTCCGCCAAAGAAAAGGCAGAGGAACTTCTGCAGAAAGCCGATGAAGCTGCGCAAAAAGCCGCGGAAAGCGTAAAGGAAACGGCGGTAAAAGCAGCTGAAACAGCTAAAGAAACCGCTCAAAAAGCAGTGGAAACCGCAAAGGAAACAGCGAGGAAAGCCGCTGAAATTACTCAGGAAACGGTAAATGAAGCCGCGAGGAAAGCTGAGGAAGTTACTCAGGATACCGAAGAAAAAGTAATTGAAACGGTTTCTGGAGACAAAAAAAGTGAAGACGACACAGGAAAAGAAAAAACAGAGAATATGAAATCAGAGAATGGCGAAATGAAAACGGATCTCGCGACTCATGAATCTCATGAAGCCAAAGATTCTGAAAAAAGAGACATTATCGCCAGTGAACCGGAAAAGGAAGGCGATACCGATAAAGTGCTGGACGCGGATGAGGATGACGCGGATGAGGATGACGCGGATGAAGATGACGCGGATGAAGATGACGCGGATGAGGATGACGCGGATGAAGATGACGCGGATGAAGATGACGCGGATGAAGATGACGCGGATGAAGATGACGCGGATGAAGATGACGCGGATGAAGATGACGCAATTCGCGAAAAAGTAAATTTCGTGGAAATTTTTCAGGTCCATCAACGTGGTCCCATGGAACAATCAACTGCCTCTGATGCCGTTCAGTGTGAAGCGAATGATGAAGAAATGATGTGCGAATGCCTTCAGAATTTCATGGGGCACCTGAATCACTGTCTTTGTCGAAACGCTGGCAGATTTTCAGACGAAATGCTTGCCTTCATGCTTGAAGAAGGAATGCGGATTGCGGAAGTGGACGGTCGGCCGGCTATCGTCCTTCAGTGTCTGACGCCTCACGTCTGCTTCTGGGGGAAAGATTTGCCAAAAGAAGGGCCGGTTGAATGGGACGAAGTAGTTGAAAAAGTCCTTCCGCCATACTGTCTTGGACTATTCACCATGCCGCTCCCTGAAACTCTCCGTACCCATTACGGTTTGGAGCAGGGAGAAGGACTTTGGGTTGAATTTGTCGTTCCCAACTCACCCGCTGCTCAGGCAGGAATTCACCGCGGTGACGTAATTCTTGAAGCTGCCGTCTTTACGGAGGATGACGGCTCAACCATTCGGAAAGTTTTCAAGCTGGCCCATCCAATCCTCCTGATGGATCTGGTGAATCATGTCGGACCAGAAAACCTTGAACTTCGTGTTCTCTGTTCCGGAAAAGAACATCTGATTTCGCTTGCTCCAATTCCGCGTGAGGAATTAATGGAACGCGCGCAATATGATGACGAAGAAGCCGAAAATAATGAAAACGTTCCGGCAGCTGAAAACGTTCCGGCGGCTGAAAACGTTCCGGCGGCTGAAAACGCTCCGGCAGCTGAACACGTTCCGGCAGCTGAAAACGCCCCGGCAGCTGAAAACGCCCCGGCAGCTGAAAACGCCCCGGCAGCTGAAAACGCCCCGGCAGCTGAAAACGTTCCGGCAGCTGAAAACGTTCCGGCAGCTGAAAACGTTCCGGCAGCTGAAAACGTTCCGGCAGCTGAAAACGTTCCGGCAGCTGAAAACGTTCCGGCAGCTGAAAACGT
>JAFQUP010000114.1 GCA_017408405.1 Thermoguttaceae bacterium | reverse complement strand
TTCGAGGATCATTTCACCCCAGTTTTCCACCACGAAACCGGCGTCGGAATAGTCGCCCGTGAACGTCGTGTCCGCGATGATCAGACTTCCATCCCAGTTTTCGACCGAAACGCCGTCAAACACGAATCCGGAGATCGTGCCAGAATCGCCGTCAAAATTCACGTCGACTCCCGTGAGCGTATGGCCCGCGCCGTCCAGAACGCCGTCGCCGATGGTGATGTAGTCAATGCTTTCGTCGAACGCGATCTCTGCGTTTTCCGGAACGACCGCGAGGGCTTCACGCAGGGAGGTGACGCCGTCTTCCGTGCTCACGGTATCGCTGCCCGTCGTCACGAAAACCGTGACCGTGCCGTCCGCAGCTTCGATGGTGAGGGCTTCTTCCGAAGCACCCAGTGTCGTGTCGTCGATCGAGATCTGGCCTTTCGAGCGGATCTTACCGGAGAAATTGAAACCATTCGTGTCGATGCGGACGCCTTCGGGAAGTTCAAATTCTTCATCGGCAGCAAGATCCGCAGTAAGTTTCAGCGTCGTGTCTTCGAATTTCGTGTCGGCGGCCATTTCCAGGAACGCATTCAGGTCGTCAACCGAGCTGATCTCGATTACCGCGTTGGAGATCACATGATCCTGCGTTTCGAGCGTGCCGAGGAATCCGCTGTCTTCCGAGCAGATCGCCGAGATGTCCAGACCTTCAACATCCAAATCTTCGCCAAGTTTCACCGTGAGACCGTCAAAATCCGCACCCATTTCGACCAGTTCGGTGAAGGCGGCGAAATCTTCCGCAGTTTCCATCACGTAGCAGTTTTCGGCATCCCCCGGAACGTACCAGTCGTATTTTTCATCTTCGAGGACGTTGCCGTTCACCATGCGGAAAGGCAGTTTGTATTCGACCTGTTCGCCGTCGACTTCACGGAACGCGCTCTTGATTTCGACTTCCTCACCGTTGATCATGAGAGTGTCGTCGTCGGTGTAGATCGAAACTTCCGAATTGGCGTCGATCTTGAGGTTCACGTTCTGGAAGCTGACTTCCTGAAGGAACGCTTTCGCATTTTCAATACTGATGCTGACCAGCTCTTCGCCTTCACCAACTTCGGCACCGACGAACGGAACGCCATTGAGTTGCATTGCTTTGGAACCGGAGATCGTGACGCCGGAATTCAGGCTGATGGCTTCCACGGTGGTTTCGACCGTGACTTTTTCGACTGGTTCGGCTTTCGCCAGCGCGTCGCGGAAAGAAATGACTCCCTCACCGCATTCACCCGCGGCAATGTCTTCGCCCGTGTTGACTTTCAGGTCGGCCTGGTAGACTTTGTCGAAATACTCAAACGCATCCCACGGATTATCCCACGGTGTCTCCGAATACGCGCCAGTCGGCTGGAGGTCGGCAACATACGCGCTTTGCGCTTCATCTTCAATCGGATTGTCCGCGACGGCAACAGCTGAAAGCATCTGTCGGACTTCGAGCGATTCCATGCGCAGCGAACGCTTGAGGTTCAGGTAGGATTTGGAATTCATGTTGATTTTGGAGGTGAGTTTCATGAAAATCTCCTTTGAAATGATGTTATTGAAAAAAATGGAAATAACGAACATCCGGATTATAGCAGATTTTGCGATAGGAGAAAGAGGGATCTTTAATAAATTTTTGCTTTTTTGGTGATTTTTACAAAAAAAATAGATAAATTTAAACTTAGTAATTAAAGATAGATAAAACAGAAAAGATAGATAATTGGTATATTGGGGAAAATGAAAAAAATAAGCAAAATAAACGATTTGGGCAAGGGGTGGTCGAGGTAAATTTGTCTCGTGTTTTAGGAGGAGGATAAGATTTGTCCGGGTAGGAAATTTTTTTGCGGGTTGAATGTGTCGGTAATTTGCTTGCTGCTTTAATAAAGGCGCGTTTTATGTCGCTTAAAAAATCTCGGAGAGAATTTTATCGGAGAGAATTTCACAGGGTGAGTAATTGGCGTATTGTGTTTTGGGCGTTTCGTTTTTTCATATTTTCAAATTATGATATTTCATTCGCGTGAAGTCCGCGTTAAAAGAAAGAATGCTGGTAGAGAGATTTTGAAGAGCGGAGTCAGGGTTCAGGAAATTCATGATGATTTTGAATGTCATGGTAGTTTTGGGATTTTGAGGTGTGGCGGGTTTCTGCCTTTTTGTCAATGACACGCTTTTTGCATTTTAATTTTAGCGTGTGAAAAGAGTTCCAATTTGTCAGTCTGGGTAAGATTTCCAAAAGAGGAGATTGAGAATTTCAGGCGGATATTTTCAAGGCTCTCATTCGAACAGTAACATTATTTTGACATTTTTTATTTAGCCAACAACAGGAGGAATCCGCAGTGGCGAAACAAATGGTTTTTGAAGATGAAGCTCGTCAGCCGATTCTTGAAGGTGTTCAGAAATTGGCGCGCGCGGTTCGCAGTACGTTGGGTCCTCGCGGACGTAATGTGGTTCTTGACAAAGGCTGGGGCGCCCCGAAGGTAACGAAGGACGGCGTTACTGTCGCGAAGGACATTACGCTTGATGACGCGAACGAAAACATGGGCGCGCTTCTCGTGAAAGAAGCAGCCAGCAAGACGAATGATGTCGCGGGTGACGGAACGACCACGGCTACCGTATTGTCGGAAGCAATCTATACGGAGGGACTTCGTTTTGTCACTTCCGGCGGAGTCAACCCCGTTTCTCTTCAGCGCGGTATTTTGAAAGGTGCCGCCGCGGTGGTGGAAGAGATTGAGAAGATGGCGGTTCCGGTTGACGAAAAGTCCCGCAAGGAAATCGCTCAGGTTGCTTCCATTGCCGGAAACAATGATTCGGAAGTTGGAAAGGTTTTGGCGGAAGCGTTTGTTAAAGTCGGCAAAAACGGCGTCATTACCGTTGAGGAAGGCCGCGGCGCGGAAACTTATGTTGAGTTTACCGAAGGTATGCAGTTCGATCGCGGTTACCTTAGTCCTCACTTTGTTACCAATGACGATCGTCAGACGGTTGAGCTTGAGAACTGCCTCGTTCTCTGCTACGAGGAAAAGATCAGCAGCGTGAAAGCTCTTGTTCCGATTCTTGAAGCGGCCAGTCAGGCGAACAAACCGCTTTTGATCATCGCGGAAGATATTGAAGGTGAAGCGCTCGCGACGCTTGTCGTGAATAAACTTCGCGGTATTCTGAATGTTTGTGCCGTGAAAGCTCCAGCTTATGGTGACCGACGCAAGGCCATGCTTGGCGACATTGCGGTACTTACGGGCGGAACGGCCATTTTCAAGGATCTCGGTATTCAGCTTGAGGCGGTTGAGCTTGAGCAGCTTGGTTTCGCGAAGAAGATTATCGTTTCCAATGACACGACGACGATTATTGACGGTGCCGGTTCGAAAGAGGCGATTGCCGCTCGCGCGCAGCAGATTCGTTCTGAAATTGAGACGGTCACGAGCGATTACGATCGTGAAAAGCTTCAGGAACGTCTTGCCAAATTGGCAGGCGGCGTCGCGAAGATTCTTTGCGGTGCTTCCACGGAATCCGAGATGAAAGAGAAGAAATATCTTTTGGACGACGCGAAAGCCGCGACCGCGGCCGCTCTTGAGAAAGGTATCGTTCCCGGCGGCGGCGTCGCTCTTCTTCGCTGCTCCAAAGTGCTTGATACGGTTAAACTCGAAGGCGATGAAGCACTTGGCCTGGTCGTTCTCAAGCGCGCTCTTCAGGTTCCGCTTCGTGAAATCGCGAAGAATGCCGGTATCGATGGCGCGGTCGTCGTGAATCGTGTTCTTCGGATGGAAGGAGTGAATGACGGTTACGACGCGGACAAAAACAAATACTGCAATTTGGTGGACGCGGGCGTCATTGACCCGGCAAAAGTCGTCTGCACCGCGCTGACGAACGCTGCCAGCGTCGCGGGTCTTCTTTTGACCACCTCATGTGTCATCACGAATATTCCGGTAGACACTCCGGAACCTCCGGCTGGCGGTGCTCCTGGCATGGGCGGCATGGGCGGAATGCCCGGCATGGGCGGAATGGGAATGATGTGATTCTCTTCTCGCGCTGGAAACGCGTTTGGGGAATCCGTGAAATCGAATGAGAAAAAAGCTAAACGCGGACTTAAAATGTTTTTTCTGCGGGTTTTGAGTAATCCGCAAACGCCTGAATGTTTTCCAGCGCTAATTCGTCGGGGTCTGTTTTACTGGCCCGGCATTTTCAGATAAAAAACGAACAGTACAATTTAAAATAAAGGAAAATAAAATGAACGCTAACCTTCGTCCTCTTGATGACCGTATTGTCGTGAAACCCTTGGAAGCTGAACAGATGACCGCTGGCGGAATCGTTCTTCCCGATACCGCGAAAGAAAAGCCGCAGCGCGGTACCGTGGTTGCCGCTGGTCCCGGCAAACTCCTTGAAAATGGCACACGCGGCGCGATGGCAGTCGCCGTTGGTGATGAAGTCATTTACGGAAAATATTCCGGCAGCGATATCGAAGTCGCCGGCGAAGAATACAAAATTCTGCGCGAAAGCGATGTTTTGGCTAAGATTTTGAAGTAGTTTCAGCAGCGGCGGAATAATCCGCTTATGGATTTCAGGTGCGGGAACGTATGTTCCCCTCGAATCGAACAATCAACCGAAGAAGGAAATTTACCGTGTCCAAACAAATTCTTTTCGCAGATTCCGCCCGTCAGCGCATGCTCCGCGGTGTGGAAAAATTGGCTGACGCCGTTGCCGTCACGATGGGACCGCGCGGTCGAAATGTCATCATCAACAAAGCTTACGGCGGCCCGTCCGTCACGAAAGACGGCGCGACTGTCGCGCAGGAAATTGAGCTTGAGGACCGTTTTGAGAATATGGGTGCCAAGCTCGTTAATGAAGTCGCTCAGAAAACCTCCAGCAGTGCCGGTGACGGAACGACTACCGCTACCGTTCTGGCTCGCGAGATTTTCCGTGAAGGTCTTCGAAACATCATCGCGGGAAGCAATCCGGCAGCGATTCGCCGCGGGATTGACATTGCCGTGAATGCCGCGGTCGATGCTCTCGTCGCTCAGGCGAAGCAGGTCACTACGAAGGAAGAGATCGCGCAGGTTGGCGCCATTTCATCGAATAATGACCAGTTCATCGGCAATCTTCTCGCTGACGCGATGGAAGCAGCCGGAAATGACGGCGTGATTACCGTCGAGGAAGGTAAAACCGCTGAAACCACGTATACTGTGGTTGAGGGTATGCAGTTCGACAAAGGTTTCCTTTCTCCTTACTTCATGAATCGTCCGGACACCGCGGATTGCTTTATGGAAGATCCGATTATTCTTCTTCACGAGAAGAAAATCAATAATCTTCGTGAGCTGATTCCGCTTCTTGAGAAAGTGGTTCCGACGGGTAAACCGCTCCTGATTATCGCGGAAGACATTGAGGGTGAAGCTCTCACCGCGCTGGTCGTGAACGTTCTTCGCGGCAGCCTGCGCGTCTGCGCGGTCAAGGCTCCGGGATTCGGCGACCGCCGCAAGGCTATGCTTCAGGACATCGCGATTCTGACCGGCGGTCAGGTCGTCAGTGAAGATCTTGGCATCAAACTTGAAAACGTTGATCTCACCATGCTTGGATCCGCGAAACAGGTTACGGTCACGAAAGACAGCATTACGCTCGTTGACGGCGGCGGCACGAAAGATGCGATTAAAAAACGCATTGATCAGCTGCGCGACATGATCGAAAAAACGGAAAGTAATTACGATCGTGAAAAGTATCAGGAACGTCTCGCGAAACTTTCCGGCGGCATCGCGGTCATTCAGGTTGGCGCGAATACCGAGGCGGAAATGAAGCAGAAGAAAGCCCGAATCGAGGACGCTCTTCACGCCACGCGAGCCGCGGCGGAGGAAGGTATTCTCCCGGGCGGCGGCGTCGCGCTGCTCCGTTGCCGTGAAATGGTCGAAAAGGCTCGTACTTCCGCCCGCGGTGATGAAAAGATTGGCGTTGATATTATTCTTCGCTGTCTTTGCAAACCGATGGTTCAGATCGTCAGTAACGGCGGTGAGGACGGTTCGGTCGTCGCGGATATTGTCAGTGAAATGGAAGCCGGAATGGGCTACGACGCGGCCGCAGGCGAATATGTCGATATGTTCAAGGCCGGTATCATTGACCCGCTCAAGGTCGTTCGCACGGCTTTGGCGAATGCCGCGAGTATTGCCGGAATGATGCTCATGACCGAAACGATGGTTACGGATTTTGACAAAGAGGATAAGAAAAAGGCGGCGGCTGAAGGAGCTGTCCGCTGATTTGACCAGCCCTCTCTGTTCATGAATGGAGGGGGCGTTTTCCATATGTTTCGCGGTTTTGTCCGTGTTTCATCAGGAAGCAGCTCCTTTTATCCACGATCCTTCCGGATCGTGGATTTCGTTTGGAATCAGAAAGGGCGAGTTCGCTGCCTTTTTTCCAGTCAGACTTTTTTTATTTTATTGATTTTTTTCTTTTTTTACTTATTCCGTTTTTGGAAGCATAAAAATGGCAGAGAGTAAACGAGACTACTACGAGGTTTTGGGCATTGAAAGGAATGCCTCCAAACATGACATTGCCGCGGCATACCGCAAATTGGCCTTAAAGTATCATCCAGACCGTAATCCCGGTGATGAGGAAGCTGTCGCGAAATTCAAGGAGGCTTCAGAAGCGTTTGACGTTTTGAATAATGACGACAAACGCGCGGCGTATGACCGTTACGGGCATCAGGGAGTGAATGGAATGCCTGGGGGCGGGCCTCAGTTTAATGACATTAATGACATTTTTGAAGCTTTTAGCGGAATGGGCGGTTTCGGAGACATCTTCGGAGACATTTTTGGGGGCGGCCGCCGTTCATCAAGAAGCGGAAGACCCGCGCGCGGTGAGGACATTCGCTGTGTTGTTGATCTTGATTTGCGGGAAGTCGCGCGTGGTGTCCAGAAGAAAATTCGAATTCGCCGTAAGGAAGTTTGCTCAAACTGCCAAGGATCCGGCGCGAAACCCGGAACGGCTCCGGAACCGTGCACATACTGCGGCGGTCGAGGCGTCGTGATGCAGGGCGCGGGATTTATTCGAATGCAGACGACCTGTCCCTCGTGCCATGGAGCGGGAAAAGTGATTCGTCAGCCATGCACGGTGTGCCGAGGTTCGGGGCTGTTTGACGATACGAAGGAGGTTGAAGTCAATATTCCGGCCGGTATTGATGAGCGCAATCAGCTTCGTTTGGTTGGTGAGGGATCACGAAGTCCCAAAGGCGGTGAACCGGGTGACTGTTACCTGAATGTTCGCTTCAAAGAGCATCCCGTTTTCCAGGTTGATGAAAAAGATCTCATCTGCAAAGTGCCGATTACGTATTCACAGGCCGCGTTGGGAACGACACTGGACGTTCCGCTTCTTGATGGTCATCAGGATTTCAAACTGCCGGCAGGTACTCAGCATGGAGATATTTTCCGGATTAAGGGAAAGGGGCTTCCGCACCTGAATCGTCCTGAACGTTGCGGCGACATTCTTTTGGTCGTGAATATTGAAGTTCCCCGTACGATTACCGCGGAGCAGGAAAAGCTGCTCCGACAGCTGGCGGAACTGGAGCAGGTTAATGTCACTCCGCAGCGAAAGGGGTTTTTCAAGAGAATTAAGGATTATCTTCAATCGATTGCGGAAGACCGAACGGATGATTCGGAGGCAAACGATAAGGAAAAAGAGTCAAAAGACTAAAATTTTAATGACGTTCCCAATTATTGGGGAGTTTTTGATGGAGGAGATTTTTCTCTAAATTTAAAAACTGGAATACGGAATACTTTTCGGTTGATTTCCAGAAAGTACTTTCCGCAGGCAGATCAAAAGGCAGGATTAATCATGATTTTCAAAAAAAAGAATTCCAATATGAATGAAACCACTGACGCGGAACAGACCGCGTGTGACGAAATGAATGAAACTCCGGATACGGAAAATCAGGAGCCGGTAACGGATTCAGTCGAAGGCCTTGAGGAAGCGTTAGAAAATGCCGAAAAAGAAGAACAGCCGGAAATGGATCCGGTGAAGGTGCTGGAAAAAGCTCTTCAGGATGAAAAGGATCGAGTGCTTCGTCTTTACGCGGAGCTGGACAATGTGAGACGGCGCGCTTCCCGGGAACTTCTCGACGAACGGAAGTATTCCGGCATGGAGATTATTCGTGCCATTTTGCCAGTCATGGACAATCTCCAGCGCGCGCTTGAGGCTGCCGCTCAAAATAGTGAGGGGGATCCGCTGTTTGAGGGCGTTAAGATGATTTATCAGCAGATGACGGATGTTCTGAATAAGAACCACTGCACGAGGATTGAAGCTTTGAATCAGCCTTTTGATCCTAATTTTCATGAGGCCATTTCACAGATGCCGAATCCTGATGTGGATGAAAATACGGTCATTTACGTTACGCAGGAAGGCTACTTGCTTCACGATCGCGTCGTGCGTCCCACTCAGGTCGTCGTGAGTAAAAAACCATGAGTTTTTTAAGAACAGGAAAAGGAAAATGATTACCATTACCGAACTGGCCAACGAAAAAGTTAAAGATGTTATTCAGGCGCAGAATATCGCGGACGATCGTTTCCTGCGTATTGGAATTGCTGGAGGCGGATGTTCTGGACTTCGATACGCGCTTGCTTTCGACAATCAGTTTGACCCGCTGACGGATACCCGTTTTGAGGCGGATGGAATCGCGATTGTGACGCGGAAAAAGTTCGCGGAGTTTTTGGATGGAACGGTCATTGATTTCAAACAGACCGATACCGCGGCTGGATTTTCCATTGAAAACCCGAATTTTCCCAATGGGGCCGGGTGTGCCGGGTGTGCTGGTCATTAGCCCGGAACTGCGTAAATTTTTCCGGCAAAGATGAATTTCACCTTTTTAAGTAACCTGGCTTTTATCGGGGATGCGATTTCCCAACGCGAGAATATTTTTATTTTTACGTTGGGAAATGCTTTGTTTTATGTCTATTTGGCCAGATAGAAAAAAATCAAACTCCCCACAATCAATGAAATTGGAATACCGATAAAGACTCCGGCGGCGATAATCATAATTGGCAGATCTCTGAGCCAAAATCCAATTTCCACGTATTTCTTCTGCTGTGCCTCAGTCCAAGTCGTTTCCTCATCGGTTTCTATTGAATTTTCTGTGTCCATTTCAGAATTGCTTACTGATTTGATTTCTCTTTTTTCCGCGTCTTCCTGGGGTAAATTGTCTTCTGGCGATATGTCTTCATCAGGGACAGGTTCATCTGTCGAAACGGTTGAGGATAATTCTAAAGACTTGGAATGACCGATTGACTCGGAAATGCCAATTCCGGCAAAAATGAGCAGAAGAAGTAAAAAGAAGGAGATGAGAAAGGAAAGCAAAAACTTTCCAAACATGGTAATTCCTTTAAATAGAGCTTTCTGCATATCAGGACCTCTTTTTCTAAAATTAGCAAGCGTTTGATTAAGGTTTTGGCGAAAACCAACTCTAAATTAATAAACGACGGCGTGTTACGCGAGTTAAAAAATTTTTTTGGTTTTGTCAGATGAAAGTTTTTCGTGACAAATGAATTTTGTGAAGAGGAAATAGCAAAATGATGGCGTTTTTGGATCTTTTACGCAACTTAAAAAATAGTTCAGATTTATTTCAGAGAAGGACTGGATAAATTTTTTTGTGTTTGATTCAAATATGGGAGGTCCGCATGCCGCAAGCATTTTTACTGTTTTGCCGGGCGACAAATGAGCCGGTAAACATTCAGGTTATCCAAAACCGAAAAAGAATTCGTTTTAATGGATTTACTCTCGTAGAACTTCTGGTTGTCATTGCTATCATTGGAATGTTGGTTGGCCTGCTTCTTCCCGCGGTCCAGCAGGCACGTGAAGCCGCGCGCACGATGCAGTGCAGCAATAATCTCAAAAACCTTGGACTGGCCGCGTTAAATCATGAAAGCACGACACAAGCTTTTCCTTCAGGCGGATGGTACTATCAATGGTACGGTGATCCGGATGCCGGTTTTGGGCCTGCGCAGCCCGGGGCATGGTCTTTCTCTCTTCTGCCCTTTCTGGAACAGAACGCTCTTTTTCAGAATGGGGCTGATGGTGACGTGGAGACGATTAGCAGCCAACAGAAAACCGGAGCGTATGAATGTGCGATGACCCCGTTACCCATTTTCAACTGTCCTTCGCGCAGACAGGCGAAACTCTATACGATCAATATCACAACGGTGTTGAACGCGACAAAACCGGCGACTGGCGCGAGAGGTGATTATGCCGCGAATGTCGGAAGCTATAATTCGGCTTCTTCATCAAGTAACGCTATTACCGGATGGAGTGATGGACGAACAAAATTCAAAAATCGAACATGGACAAATTCCAGCCATAATGGTGTTATTTTTGATTTTAGTGAGATTTCAATGGGGGAGATCCGGGATGGAACGTCAAATACCTATCTCTTTGGGGAAAAATACGCCAGTCCTGACTACTATGAAAACACAACAAGTTACGATGATAATGGGATTTATGCCGGACAGGATTCTGACAATTCGCGAAGTTGCGGAACCCTAAGTTCTTTGACGATTCTCACTCCGCTTCAGGACCGAAAATCATATACCGGATCAACGCAGTTCGGTTCCGCTCACGCCGGAGCTTTTGGGATGATCATGTGCGATGGTTCTGTTCAGAGAGTTTCATATTCCGTTGACGCCAATACGCATATTTACCTTGGCTGCCGAAACGATGGTGAACCAGTCACACTGAACTAAATATTAAATCAGAATTTTTTCAATGTGCGAATACCGAAATTTAAGCGTTTCGGCATTTATTTATTAATTGGGAAGAAACGAATAATTTTGATTTTTGACCGCGTTATCGCGTTCTCTGGGGTTTCGCGCGTTACCGAATTTATGGAATTCCTGGTTTCTTTCAAAATTTTAAAACATTCTCGTTTTACGCATCGGAAACCGATTTTGGGAAAGTTTTAGAAAAAAGTGTCAGGGACTTTCTGATTTGCGGGAATAAAAAAATCGTATTGAATCTTATCAAATTCAATACGATACTTTAAACGTCTCCGGCGGGGGTCGAACCCACAACCTCTGCCTTCGGAGGGCAGCGCGCTATCCAATTGTGCCACGGAAACTTAATGATTCTCTTATTTTAATATCTTTTTCCCTTTTGTCAAGGCCTGGGACCTGATTTTTTAAGGTTTTCCTAAAAACTTTTCTAAAAAACTCCAGAAACTCGTTTTATCTCGCTTTTGAAATAGTTTCAATCTGTGGACGGCAAACCCTTCTTAATGCAAAAATATTTTCTATATTGCCCAAATTTGTCTTTGTTTTTACCAATATTATTCCTTTTAACAAAAAAATTTCAAAATTAACACTTTTTTACGAACAAATGAAAAGAAAAGCAGTGAAAATCTCGATAATAGGAATAAATAAAATTCGATATTGGGAATATTCTTTTTGAGAGATATTCGCATTTAGAGATTTCCAGTTTAAGGAAGGACCCATCTGCCGGGCATGGCATTGCTGAGCTTGACGGAATATTTATTCAAGGATAGATCATGCGTAGACATTATCTTCAATCTCCGCGTCTAATTTGCGTTTTTAGTTTTTTGGTATTTTTTTGCCTGATTTTTGCGGGTAGTGCGAATCTTCACGCGCAGGGTATCATGTTCCGCGGAGCGGGTGCCGTGAACCAGAGTATGGGTGGCGCGGGCGTTGCCTGCCCCCTTTCCGCGACGGGTGCTCTTTATTGGAATCCGGCGACGATGAGTGCTTTCTCCGGGACGACAGTTGACGTGGATTTGGGAATCGCTCTGGCAGATTCCAGCATTAGTTCCACCGTGAACACTCCATACGGGCCAATTGGCGGCACGGAAACGGGTTCCAGCACGGGGGCCATTCCGGTTCCGAATGTTGCCATTATTCGCAAAAATGAGTGCAGTCCGATTGGTTTCGGGTTCAATTTTGGCGCGGTTGGCGGCGCGAAAACGAATTACGCCTCAGCCGCGTGGAATGAAAATCCGATTCTTTCTTCCGGCATGACTCCTTTGGGGCAGGAACTTGGTTACGGCACTCTTAACTCCAGCGTTCAGCTTCTTCAGATCGGCGCGAACATGAGTTACGCCGTTAATGAGAAACTCAGTTTTTCTTTTGGTCCGACGATTACCATGGGTGAAGTTGCCTGTGATCCGCTTTATCTTGTGGAAGGTCATTCTCATCCTTCAGAAGCAATTCATAGTCCAGGCGGCCGTTACGTTTGGGGTGCCGGTTTTCAGGTTGGCGCGTATTATGACACGCAAGCAGGCTGGGCTTTTGGGGCCAGCTACAAAAGCCAGAACTGGATTGAACCGATTCGTTTCCAGACGACGGAAGGTGAAAAACGTCTTAAGCTGGATCTGCCTGCCATTCTTTCATTTGGTATGAGTTACTATGGCTGGGATAAATGGGTCTTCGCCTGGGATTTCCGCTACTATTTCCACGAAAATGCCGGTTACGATCAGGTTGGATGGAGCGATATGTTCGCGTTCAGTATGGGTGTTCAGCGTCAGATGACGGATCGTCTCACCCTTCGCGTGGGGTACTCCATGAATGAAAATCAGCTCGACAGCGCGTTTTCACGTGCCTGCATCGCGGTTCCGCTTATTCCGCAGCACGCTTTGTTCTTCGGCGGTTCGTTCAAATTTGACGAACGAATGACTCTCCACCTTACCTACGGACATGTTTTCCGTGCCACTTCTACCGGGCCGTTTGACGGACAAAATCCGGAATCCGGAAGTGTGACGATTGGGGCTGAAGCGGACGAGATCACTGCCGGTATCTCCTTTAACTTCTGATAGAGACGCAAATTTTTGATTCAATATTGAACGATTCGCGGGAAATGATTCCACGGATCGTTTTTTATTGGGGAATTTTTGAATGGGAAGAAAGAGAAACGAGAATGGTCTGTGGAGATTGCCGCGTGAATAAAGCCGCTGATTTATTTCATACTGGCGGTGGAGGGACACCGAGAGTTTGAAAGAGGGAAGAACCACAAATAAAAAACGGGAGGCAAGCAAGTTTGCCTTCCCGTTTTGAGGTTTATCGGAGGAATACTTTTGAATTATCGGCGGTCACCTTCCGGACGCGGGCCAGGACGATCACCTTCCGGACGCGGACCTTTGCCTTCGCGGGGACCGAAACCTTCACGAGGGCCTTTGCCTTCACGAGGGGCAAATTGCTGGCGTTCACGCATTTTCTTTTCCCAGTTTTTAGCCTTTTCAAGCTGTTCCTCTGTCAAAACTCCCTGGCACTTTTCGCTCATTTCTTTGCGCAAGGCGTTCATGGCATCCTGGGTTTCTTTCATCTGCTTCATGAGTTCAGCCATTTTCGGTGCGTATTCTTTACGAATCTCTGCCATTTGCGCACGCTGTTCTTCGTTTGCGAGGCGGAAGTAAATTCCAATTCCCGGTCCCGGCATTCCCTGCGGACCAGGAACGAAACCGGGAGCAAAGCCTGGGCGTCCCTGCGGACCGCGCGGACCTTTGGGGGCACGCGGACCTTCAAATTTCGGAGCCGGAGCGTCACCAGGAGCCGCAGCCGGGGCATCGGCGGCCGGAGCAGCTTCAGGAGCCGGGGCGTCCTGTGCGTAAACGAATGCAGAAAGACTCAAAAAAGCCCCAGCCGCGGCGGGGAATAAAATTTGGAATTTTTTCATGATTATTTTCCTCAAAAAGGTTAAATGAATTTTGAAAATAGCTGCCACAATTTAACCAAATTCGCACAATCGAAAAAAAGCACTTTTGAAAAATGTGTTTTAGTTGGTCTTATTTTTATGTTGCGTATCGATTAAAAAAACGCCGGAAAAAATTAAATTTTTTGTTTTTAAATTTCTCCGGCTTAAATGAAATTTTCAGATAGGTTTTTTACGGCTGATTGTTTAAGTCGCAATTAAGCGGACTGTTTAATCAGTCGGCGAATTTTAAACAGTCGGCGAATTTTAAACAGTCGGCGAATTGGGGTATTTTACGGGATTCTCAGCTGATAAAGTTCGTTTGAACAAAAGTTTCCTGCTCCGGGAGTGGAATTTTCGTTTCGGCATTTGTCTGGAGATGGTACGCCATATTTCGCGCGAGGGTACGCATGGTCTGGAGCCCCTCAAGATCCTGCCGCACATCATCCGGGGTGAAACCGTGGGTTGAGTTCCAGTATTGACTTGAAATGACGGGCATCTGATTAATTGTGAAGTATTTGTTCAGACGGTCAAACGCGGCACTCGCGCCTCCACGGCGGCAGTTCACCACGCACGCGGCCGGTTTATGGCGAAGATAGCGGCTTGCCGAAAAGAAAAGACGGTCCAAAAGGGCGCAGAGGCTTCCTGCTGGTCCCGCGTAATAGACGGGAGTTCCGACGATCAGGCCGTCACATTTCTTTACTTTTTCCACGAGCGGAAGATAAATATCGTCCCTGAAAACGCACCCGCTGCTTCCTTCCTGACGGCAGCCCCAGCACGCGACGCATCCGCGCACTGGCTGATTGCCAATCCAGAATATTTCAGAATCGATGCCATTTTCTTTCAGGGTAACGGCAATCTCATTCAAAGCCGTAAAGACGCATCCGTTTTCGTGCGGACTGCCATTCAAAAGCAAAACTTTCATGGATTTCTCCTTTCAGGTTTGGGGTCATTTCATCCCGCGCAGGATCTTTGCGTAATTCGGATTATCGGCTCTGCCGGTCATTTCGTAAAGAAATCGGCTTGGTATCGTCTCGCGATTTTTCCCCCATTTCATGCGATGTACCGCGAGAGAGAGGGTCAGACGCTGCTTGGCCCGAGTCATCCCGACATAGCATAAACGGCGTTCTTCCGCGATGTTTTCATTGGCTGATGTTTCGAGTGATTTTTTGTGAGGCAGGAAACCTTCTTCCATTCCCACCATGTAGACTTCCGGAAATTCGAGACCTTTTGCCGCGTGGAGTGTCATGAGAATTACCGAATTGTTTTTCAGCTGCTCTTCCTTTTCATTTCCAGAATCGCTATGGTCCATGAGTGAAAGCTGCTGAACGAATGTCGAGAGTTTTGGTTTTTCTTCCCGCTGCGTAAAGGAAGCCGCGGAATTGACGAATTCTTCGACGAGGTTCCATCGGTTTTCACGATCAATCTCTTTTTCATTCAACCGGTCAATTTCACTTCGATAATTAATTGAGTCGATGAGCCGTTTGACCAGAGCATCGACAGGCATTTGCCGTGCGTGAGCCTGAAGATTTCTGATCATGGAACGGAAATTTTCAATTGCCGTTACCGCGTTGGGATTAATTTTGGCGGCGAGCAAAGCGGGAGAATCGCCCAAAAGGTCCCAAAGGGGCCGTTTTTGCTCAAGAGCTTTTTCCATGCAGCGAATCATGGTCGTTTGACCGATTCCGCGCGGCGGCGTGTTAATTGCCCGCAAAAGTGAAACTTCATCTCGCGGGTTAAGAATTATTCGAAGATATGCCAAAATATCGCGAACTTCCTTTCGGTCAAAAAACGACATACTTCCAATGAGAGAATATGGCACGTTCTGACGTTTAAACTCGACTTCAAAAGCCGCGACTGTTCATTAGTCCTGAAAAGAACCGCGATCTCATTCGGTTTACGAAGGTTTAATTTAAGTCGGCAGCGAATTTCCGAAACGACCTTCATCGCTTCTTCTTCAGGCCCCTGACACTGAAGGATGCGCGGCGGCTCTCCGGAAACAGTGGCCCGAAGGGTTTTGGGATGACGTTCCCGATTAAAGGCGACGACACGATTAGCCCATTTGATGATTTCATGGGTGGAACGGTAATTGGTCTCCAATTTCACGACTTTCGCTTCCGGCCAGTCCTTTGAAAAACGCAGAATATGCGTCACTTCCGCGCCGCGCCACGCGTAAATTGACTGGTCGTCATCTCCGACAACACACAGATTTCGATGGCCCAGGGCCAATGCGCGAATGATACGGTACTGGCTTTGGTTTGTGTCCTGGTATTCATCGACTAAAATGTGGTCGAACCGCGAACGTTCCTCCTCAAGAACCTCCGGAAAGTCCCTTAAAAGATCTTCCGCTAACAGAAGAATATCGTCAAAGTCAACCGCTCCGCACGCTTTCAATGCCGTTTGGTAACGGCGATAAACGCTGGCCGCGACGTATTCCCGGTCATTTTCCGCGTAACGGTCTGCCTCGAAAGGACGTATTGACTGCGTTTTCCAGCGGCTGATGATATTGATGAAGTCACCGGGACGAAGTTTTGCCAGGTTCGTCGCCATGTCTTTCAGTACGCGGCCGGCAAGACTTTCCTGATCATTCCGATCATAAATGGCGAACTGTTCGGGATATCCGAGTTTTGAGATGTGCCGATGAAGAATCTGAACACAGAGTGAGTGGAAAGTTGAAACTTCGGGAACTGGCGTTCCTTTGGGAATACGCTGGTTTGGAAAAAGTATTCCCATCACGCGCTCACGCATTTCCGCGGCGGCTTTATTCGTAAAAGTAACGGCCAGAATCCGGTTAGGAGCAATTCCATGTCGGATCAGTTCCGCGATACGCATCGTGACGACTCGTGTTTTTCCGGATCCGGCCCCCGCCAAAACGAGCAGGGGACCGCGCAGTGTGTGAACCGCGTTTGCCTGTTCCGGATTCAATCCCATGTCTGGTTCTCCTGAAAAGTAAAAAGGAGCTGAAGCCTCAATGATTCATTCATCTCAGTTCAGCTGATTCACCTCCGCGTAGCATCCAAGGTACCGGTAGGAGTCTGCTTCGCAGGAGATTTGGTTTAAGATGTCTTTGACGCGTTCTTCATCGGCAGAGGCGGCAAAATCAAGGAAGAAGGCATAATTTCCCTGTTCTGTCGGAATGGAGGTAATGCGGGTCAAATTGATGTTTTCTTTTGAGAACATTTCCATTACGCGGAACAAAGAGCCTGGAGTGTTCGGCATGGTGAAGATAATTGAGCAGCGGTTACCACCGTTTTCAAGCGGATTACGAGCTAAAATGAGGAATCGTGTTCGCGTATTTTTGGAATCCGCAATTCCTGTTTTGAGAATTTCCAAATTATAGTATTTCGCTGCCAGCTCACTCGCGATAGCCGCGGAATCTTCTTCCGTTTTTTCGGCAAGCATTTTCGCGGCTCCTGCCGTGTCATAGTACGGAACCGGCTCAAGATTCATCCGCTTCACGAACGAATGACACTCTGTCAGCGCGACAGCCTGAGAGTAAACTCTCCGCAGTTTGTAGTAATCCGTACCGGGTTTAATCAAAAGGGCGTGCTCCACAGACATTTCGATCGCTCCCACGATAAAAAGCCGGCTCGCCATCAGGCAGGCGTTAATTTGACTCATCATACCGCCGACCGTATTCTCAATCGGAACGATTCCATATTCGAAGGAACCAACTTCAACGCCGTGGAAAACGTCATTGATGTCGAGACACGGAATTGGAGCCAGCTCTGGATTCCACTTTCTCGCCGCGACTTCACTGAAAGCACCGTGTTCACCCTGAAAAGCAATGAGCGGTTTGCTTTCGGACTGGAGACGTTTACTTTCCTTAAAAATAGTACGGTAAATCTCCTCAATGACTTCCGCGGAAAGTAACGAACGTTCACGTCCCTTCAAACTGTCAAGAATTTGCTGTTCACGCTCAGGAACGTTCACATCCTGATTTTGCTCACGTTTGAATTTTACTACCAGCCGGGCAATCTCAAGGCGCTTTTGGAGTGTCTGGAGAATTCGGTTGTCGAGACGATCAATCTCGTGACGAAGAGACGGCAAATTCAATTCCATGATTTAGGTTTCCCTCTTTTTTTTCTCTGAAAAATCCCACAAAAAAAGCCCCCGGAGGATTCGCCGACGGCTTGGAATTTTTCAGAATCTCAAAAACTGGACCGTTGACGAATTTGATGAACGCCGGGTCCGAAAGGCAAAACAAACCGAACTTCAGCGTCCATTACTAAAGTAATAGTACGCGAAGAAAAACATAAAGACGAATTTGTTCGCAGCCTGATTAAACATAACGCGAACATTTTACTCCTTTGAGAATTTTTGTCAAGGGAGGGGCAAAAGTTTTTCGTCGCGTTTCAGAAACTCATCGTTTCAAATTTTGGCATTTTCAGGAATCGCGCATATTTTGGGTGCGTGAAAATGCGAAAGTTGAGATTTTCAAGCCGCTGGGGGCGTTTTTTTACCGGCTGATTCTTCAATGACCGGGGCCGTTAATACCTTGAAGCAGCACCAGGTGAAAAGACCGGAAACGATTCCAATCGCGAAAAGCATGCAGATCCAACCGCCAATTGTCATGGATACCTCCAACTTTAATTTTATTAAAGAACAGGCAAACTTTGCTCCGTTCCGTGGAATTTAATTTAGTTTACTTTTGATTTTTGTTTTTGATGACCCATTCTTCATCACTTTCACGTGCGATCCTGACAAGATCTTTGCCCTCTTCTTTCCAGCGTTTAAGGGTTTTCCAGGTGACATACCCGTAAAAAAGCGCAGTCAAAACCAGAAAACCAACGATCATCCGAGCCAGCGGCTCTTCAGCGATCGTTTGGAAACGGCTCCAGGAGTTCTGGTAGAGCCAAAATCCCGAAATAATCAGCAGATACGGCAGTGAGACGTATTTCATAATTGGACCAATGAAAAACGGAACTTTAATTCGCGCTCCTCCGGACAGCTCTTTGATCATTCTTGGTGTTCCCCAAATCCATCCAATCAGGTAGGTTTGAAGGATGGCCAAAAAGATGATTCCGAAATTGCCGACCCAGAAATCAAACGTATCCAAAGCGAACATCGCTTTCGAGTAATGGCAAAGAATGAGGGTTCCAATCGTAGAGAAGATCGCGGAAATGAAAATACTGACATTTCGTCCGTATGCCATGCCTTCTTCCAGCAGAGCGACGCTTGGCTGAACCTGAGAGAGAGAGCTGGTGACAGCCGCGAGGAAGAGAAGGAAGAAAAAGATGAATCCGAAAAATTGTCCGCACGGCATTTTTTCAAAAACGTTCGGAAGAACGTTGAACCCGAGTGAAAAAGTGTCCAGATTTCCTTCGACAGCCTGCGCGCCAAGGAACATGATAGCTGGCGGGATGATCATCAGACCGGCAATGACGACTTCGCAGAACTCATTGCTTACTGTGGCCGTCAGACCGGAAAGCGCGATGTCATCGGTTTCGCGGACGTAACTGGAATAGGTGACGATCAGGCCGAATCCAACGGAAACGGAGAAAAATATTTGGGAGGTCGCGGCGACCCAGACTTCCGGATTGGAGAGCGAATCCCAGATCGTAACGCCTGGCCTTGTGGGGTTCCACATGAAACCAAGTCCATCAAGGAAAGTTCGTCCTGGCTGATCTATCGGGTTGGGAAGCGTAAGAGCGCGGAAAAGAATGATGAGAGAGCAGATCAGAAGCAGCGGCATCGCCACTTTGCAGAAAGCCTCGATTCCTTTGGTGATTCCGCGGTAAATTAAGAAGTAATTTAAAATAAGGCAAAAAATCGAACAGCCTAAAAGCGGCGTAAGGGTGAAACCGCCATCGGCTGATTGATAGAGCGATCCGTTGGCATTCGCGCCGACAAAAGAGGCGAAAAAGTTTGAGTATGCTTCCCCGGAGCCGAGGAAGAGTCCAGGGCCGTTGGTGCCGGGAAGAAAAGAGGGAACGTTCAGGCCTAAAGAGGCCAGGATGCCCGTGAAATACTGGATCGCGAAGGCAAGGCACCAGGCTTCAACGAACAGGTAGTACATACTGATGCAGATAGGCAGATAAGCGCCTAACGCCCCGACGTATGCCCAGCGTTTTCGTCCTTTTGCCGCCAGCGAGAAGATTCCGGCTGCCGAGTTGAAGCCGCAGCGTCCGCCGTAACGGCCCAGTGCCCATTCAGACCAGGAGAGCGGGATGGCCAAAAGGAGGAAGGAGATAAAATACGGGATCATGAAAGCACCGCCGCCGTGAGTGGCTACCTGCCCGGGAAAACGAAGAAAGTTTCCGAGTCCTACCGCACTGCCGGCTACCGCGAGAATGACACCTAATTGGGACCCCCAATTTTCTTTTTTCCGTGTTTTCATGGATTAATGACCTGTCTATTCTGAAAATATGTCTAAATTTTTTCTATTTTAACACAAAAAAAGCCTCCGCAAAAGGGGAGGCAGATAGATTTTTTCGAATTTTTTTGAAACTTTTAAAGATTTTTCGGATTATTGCTGACGGTCAATGGGTAAGAAAAGGCAAGAATTTACTCATTCTTCGGAATTGGAATCGTCGTCAACAGGTTCAAGTGTGGCGAACATGGAGGTGACGCAGCCTTCAATCAGCGGATCAGGACCAAACTGACGGATTTGGTCCCTGCGAAGTTCCGCAACTTCAAGAGGCAAAACCGCTACTGGCGTTTTGCCGCAGGCGTGAACTCCGCAGGCGATGATCATTCCGCGTGATTTATCGTACCCGAAAATCTTTTTCATCATCGCGATGACATATTGAAATGAATGATCGTCGTCGTTCCACAGAATAACTCGATAACGCGGAGCGCGGCGTGGTTTGAGACGGGATTTTTCCCTTGCTTTTTCTTTAATTTTTTCTGAAATTCCGCTTTGGGGAGCTGCCTCGATGACTGCCAGGTCACTGTTTTCCATGTTTGCTTCCTTTCAGGGAGTAAATTTTTCAGGGAGTAAATTTTGAAGGTGACGCAAAACATAAAAGGAGAAAATCGCGGGAAGTAAAATTTCGGAGATCAAAATCTAACTCCGAATTTTAGGAGAACGCGTGATTTTCTCAATTTTTATTGAATTATACCCGATTTACCTAAAAAAACTACCGGGGGTCCCCTTTTTTAGAGGTAAAAAATGCTTTCAATCACAGATTATTTGTCAGAAAATTCAGAAATTCTCAAGAAAGAACTTTTCGAGCTGCTTCGCATTCCGAGTATCAGTGCCCAGACGGAGCATGAGGAGGATTGCCGGAAAACGGCGGAATGGCTGCGTGACTATTTCCTGAAAATCGGTTTTTCGTCGCAGCTTTTTCCTGTTTCAACCAATCATCCGATGGTTTACGCGGAATCTCCTTTTATTCCCGGGGCGAAGACGCTTTTAATCTATGGACACTATGATGTTCAGCCTGTCGATCCGCTTGAGCTTTGGGAAACCGCTCCTTTTGAACCGGTTGAAAAAGATGGGTATCTTTACGGACGGGGAACTTCGGATGACAAAGGCCCGCTTTTCACGCATATCGCGGCTGCCAAATTCTGGATGAGTCAGGAAAACAGACCTCACCTTAATGTCAAATTCATTCTTGAGGGAGACGAGGAATCCAGCGGTTCCGCGACGGAAATTTTTGTTCGTGAACATACGGATCTTTTGTCCTGTGACTATTTGGCATTGAGTGATTCCACCCAATTTGCCCCGGGCTGTCCCTCGATAACCTGCGGACTGCGCGGAGTCGCCGCTTATGAACTGACGCTTTTCGGACCGCGGCAGGACCTTCATTCTGGAATGTTCGGAGGGGCTGTCACGAATCCGTGCACCATTTTGATGGAGATACTTGGCGAAATGCACGATTCAGACCGTCGAATCACGATTCCCGGTTTCTATGACGCGGTGAAGCGGCTTTCTCCGGAAGATGAGGAGCAGTTGCGCTTTCTTCCCTTCGATGACGCGGCTTTCTTCGAGTCTGCTGGTGTCTCGGGAGGTATTGGGGAAGCGGACATGAGCGTTTTGGAACGGATTACGACACGTCCTACGTTTGATATTAATGGAATCACGGGCGGATACCAGGGGGAAGGCGGAAAAACGATTATTCCCGCGAAGGCTTCCGCGAAGTTTACTTTTCGTCTTGTCCCGAATCAGGATCCGGAATGGCTTACGGCCGCTCTTTCACACTGGCTTGAAGAGCGGATTCCGGAGGGGATTGAGATGAAACTGGATGTTGAGGGAACTTCCGGAGGTTATTTGCTGGATTTGGATCGACCGTGCATGAAGGCGGCCGCGCACGCGATGGAGTTCGGGTTTGGCCGTTCGCCTTTCTTTGTGCGTGAGGGGGGATCGATTCCAATCGTGGCTGCTTTCAGTAAACTCCTGACGCCAAATGTCATGCTGCTGGCGTATTCGCAGAAAACGGATAACGCTCATGGTCCGAACGAGCATTTTTGTCTCACGGATTTCTGGCGCGGCATCAAAACCAACGTTAAGCTGTGGCAGGAACTGACCGCGCTGGATTGAGGAGCGGGACTTTCCAAAACCGCTTTCAGGTGAGAAAAACGGAGTGTTTTGATTTTTGGGAAGTTCCGGAGATTTGGGGGAAACGGATTTTTGGGAATCCGCCGCGGTTTATGGTTCGCGGAGTATCCCAAATACGCGGGTTACCAGACGTTGACGATCGTTTTGACGTTCAGATTAAACGCTCTTTGTTCCCGCATATAGTTTCTTTCTCCGGAGAGGGCAACCCGTTTTTTAACGTATGGTCCAAGATCCATATTGGGCTGCGGCGTGACGTAGCATCGGAGGATTCCGTCTTCATTTACGATCGCGTATTTTGGCAGTGAAAGGTGGGAGTATCTCTGCCGCTGAACACGAACCAGGATTCCGGAGTAGTCCCAGATTCCTGGCTGCGTGGAGTAGGGGGCAGGGAATTCCGAGACACCGGCGTAACCTGTCTGGGGACGGGACGCTGTTTCGGTTCCGCTGTTCAAGGGGAGGATTCCGTCTTCATTCGCGGTCGCGAGAATATTCTGGAAGCGGATTCGATTTCTTTTTACGCCGTCCGCCTCGATAATTTTCTGGCGAACGTGCTCCAGCCGGTCGCGTTCCGCGGAGGTTGAGGCATAGTTCATCAGTCTGTTGGCGCGCATCAGAAGGGCTTCTGTTTCCCACTGCGCGGAATTTCCGTTAGCGATAATGTACGAAAGATCCGCGTCGAGCTGATTTACGAAATAAAGGAACGAATCGGGACCTGGCAACTCGCCGATACCTGAATTTGGATCACTTCCAGGGGTTAAAGCTCCGCTTCCGTTCGCGGCAATTCCGAGCGGGGCGGAGCCGTTTGAGCCGGAGAGATCTCCCAGAACGGAGCGGACGGGCGGTTCCGGTTCTTCCGTGATGCCGGTATGGTTTGGGGAAAGATAGCTGCCATGGATCCATCGGAATTCTCCTGAAGGCGGTGAAATTCGGCAAAGTGCTTCCAAAGCATTGTCTGTCGGGGCTTCAAGGACTTCCACGACTTTACCCGCGTTAAGGGAAATCTGGACCTGAGAACGGTCAGGAGAAAGACGGCTTCCCACGTAAACCGGAACGGAATTGCCGATAATTTGTCCAAGATCATTTTGGGCCATTTGAACGTAGCGAGCCGAGACCCATGAAAAACTGCCTACCGGAGGGCGAATCGCGCACCACCCGTCGGCGGTGTGTTTGAAAACCTGAACTTTGTCGCCATTCTGAAGTCGATCTGTCGCGTAGAAATCTTTGCCCGCGCCGCTTCGCACAAACGCTTCCGCCTCGCAAACGGTCGCTTCGTATGGAAACTGCTGAGCCGAAATTTCGCTGGTGACCCAAAAAATACTTCCCAAAACGAACAGAACGTGAAATATTTTTTCAGGTAAATCCGTTAAAATCGGCAACTTTTCCAGGTTTTTCATTGAAATTTCTCCAGAATCTCCACTTGTTTTTTTCTATTTTTTTGGTATAACAAATTTTAAAAGAAATTTCAAGAGTAATTCAGGACAAAAAATATGGATGCCAAAATTCAATACGGAACCCCGGAACACGCTTTGGAGGTATGCGGGATACTGGACGCGCTTTACCCAGAGCCTGGCTGCGCGTTGAAGCATCAGAACGCGCTGGAGCTGCTTGTCGCGGTCATTCTTTCCGCGCAATGTACGGACGCGCGGGTTAATATCGTGACGGAATCTCTCTTTAAAAAATATCGTACGGCTGCTGATTACGCGAATGTTTCGCAGGAAGAACTGGAAAACGACATTCACAGTACGGGATTTTATCGGAATAAAGCTAAAAATATTCGAGAATGCTGCCGAATTTTGGATGAGAAATTTGGCGGAGAGGTCCCTGATTCCATGGAAGAGCTGGTTCAGCTTCCGGGGGTAGGGCGCAAAACCGCCAATTGTGTCCTGGGAACCTTCTTTAACATCGCGGACGGGGTCGTGGTCGATACGCACGTTCTCCGGCTGGCCCAGCGCCTTGGGCTTTCAAACGAGACGACTCCGGAAAAAATTGAGCAGGATCTCATGAGCATCGTTCCGCGAGAGAAATGGGTCAGGATCTCTCATCAACTTATCCTGCTTGGAAGAAATATCTGCGCGGCTCGTGCCCCGAAGTGCGAAAAGTGCCCATTTCAGGAAAAATAAACACCGCGAGGACCTTCGGATCCTTTGGCCTCTGCTTCACTGAAGGCAAGCTGTCTATTTTATTTTCCGGAATTTATCACGACTACGCGAAATCCAAGAACGTTACTCTGTTTGCCCGGCATACGGTAACTGCGATACGCGGAACGGCAGTATCCGGGATAGAGACACCAGGAACCGCCGCGGACAACTCGGCTTTGACCATTTTTCGGACCTGCCGGATTCGTCGCGGGCGATTTCGCGTAATAGTTTTCATCGTACCAGTCCAGACACCATTCACTAACGTTTCCGTGCATATCATAAAGTCCCCACGCGTTCGGTTTTTTTAGTCCTGTCGGCTGATGGGAACGGCAGTTTCCGTGATGCCAGCTCATGGCGTCCAGGTCTCCCGCGTACGCGCCAGTCGTTCCCGAGCGACAGGCATATTCCCACTGCGCTTCCGTGGGAAGACTCACTTTCAGCCCTGATTTTTCCGAAAGTTTGCGGCAGAACTCCTGGCAACTGTCCCAGCTTACGTTTTCCACAGGATTCTGGTATCCTTTGAAGTAACTCGGATTTTTGCCCATGACACTCGCCCACATCTCTTGCGTCACCTGTGTTTCCAGTATCCAGAAACCTTGCGTCAGTGTGACCTGATGCTGCTTTTCGTCATTGCTTCGGCCTTCTTCTCCGCCGATCCAGTGTGTCTCCGTTCTTCGGAAAATAAATCCTTCTTCCACCGTTTGGGGAATGCCAGCCGGACTACCCATCGTAAACGTTCCCGGAGGGCACCAGCGGAACGCGTATTTGACGCCGTTGATCCTTCTTGTTGCCCGTTCACCGGCATGAATACCCGGCTGGATTTCCATCGGTTCTCGCTCAAGTCGCCTCCTTTCTTCCTCGAGTCGAGCCGTTTTCACTTTTTCCGCTTCCTTACCTTCCAGAGCGGTCAAAAACTTTACGCATGAAGAAAAACGTACCGTTCGATCTTTTGCCATGGCTTGAAGCAGCGCGGTATTGACCCAATCCGGTTGATCTTTAAGCGGTTCCGGCTGAACGTTCATGATGCAGTTAAAAAGTACGAAATCATCCTCTGCCTGAAACGGGAGTTTTCCG
>JAFQUP010000113.1 GCA_017408405.1 Thermoguttaceae bacterium | reverse complement strand
CCGTAGCTTGATCCGTTCGAGGAATCGTTTCCGTAGCTTGATCCGTTCGAGGAATCGTTTCCGTAGCTTGATCCGTTCGAGGAATCGTTTCCGTAGCTTGATCCGTTTGAGGAATCGTTTCCGTAGCTTGATCCGTTCGAGGAATCGCTTCCGTAGCTTGATCCGTTCGAGGAATCGTTTCCGTAGCTTGATCCGTTCTGGGAATCGCTTCCGTAGCTTGAGCCGTTCGAGGAATCGTTTCCGTAGCTTGATCCGTTCTGGGAATCGTTTCCGTAGCTTGATCCGTTCAGGGAATCGCTTCCGTAGCTTGATCCGTTCTGGGAATCGCTTCCGTAGCTTGATCCGTTCTGGGAATCGCTTCCGTAGCTTGAGCCGTTCGAGGAATCGCTTCCGTAGCTTGATCCGTTCGATTCGTAGGAATTGGCGTTGGGGGTAGATTGAGTTTCGGGAACGTATGGATTTGGGGAGATTGATTCGTTCGTTTGCGGTGTCACGATCGACCTGTCCGCGGAATTACCGTTCGAAGTGTCCATCCCATTCTCTGTTCGCGCGGGGACAGAAAAGGTTTCCGAGGTATGCGGCATGGTGTTTTGGGCCTGGTTTTCAGGTGACTCGAGGGGGAAAGTTGGGTTTGAGGCGGAATTTGTCCCGTCGAGTTCCATCGAATAGGTCGGCGGAGAGAATTGCTTTGCCGGGCAGTTTGAGACAGGCGGGAGTGCGGGGTATTTCCGTGACGGAAAAGCGTAAATTTCTTTGTTTTGGGCTTGGTTTTGCCGCGGGTCATGCCGCATGACGTATCCGCCGTTGAATTCCTGGGGCACGACGGGAGTCGGTGAAACGTTCGGGGCGCCGTTTCCGAGGGGGATGACGGTGGGGCGTTTGGAGTTGATCGAGACCGGTTTGTTCACGATGATGGTTTTTCCGCCGTTTTGCGTGATGGTTCCATTTGTCAGCGGGAGCATGATGTAGTTCTCGCGATATGGAAAACGATAGGTTTCGTGAGCCGGTCCCACTTCTTTGTTCTGGCCGAAGGGGATGACCATGGTCCCTTGGGCGTTAATGGCCGAGGGCGCGCAGGCGAGCAGGGTGATTCCCAGAATCATTCGCGCGTGCCCCTTCGCGGGAATCGTTTTGACGGTATTGGCTTTCGTTTTTTTTAATTTTTGCGTTTTCTGATTGTCCTGACTCATTCAGAAACCTCCTTGCTTCCCCCGATACGCGAAAATTTCATTCCTTTATTTAATTAGACCATATTTTTCACGTTAAGTCAAATTATTTCGGGAGATTTTTTTGAGAAAAAGTGAAAAAGGAGGAGACGGGCCATTTTGTCCTGAAAATTGAGGGCAGTCAGTGATTTTTCAAAATCATGAAAGGGAAATTGAAATTTTCTTTTCTTTTTTCATTAAAAAATGGTTCCGGGGACTTGAAATTTCTTTTGGATTGAGTAAACTGAATTTCAGGTGTTTCAAATTGATTTTGAATTGAGGTTCAAGCGTAAAGTGAGGGGAGCGGAGACGTGAAAGGGATTCTTTGGGACGGCAGGCCGGTTGAGGTACGCGGCGATGGATGGGTCGAAATTCCGTATGAAGAGGGGTTAAGGCGTGTGGCTCCCGGCTTAACGGATATTCAGGTGAATGGTTTTGGCGGGGTGGATTTTAATGATCCGGAGATCGGATACGGGGACTACGTTCAGGCGCTTCGCGCACTTTGGGAGCACCGGGTAACGTGTGCCGTCCCGACACTGATTACGAATGGCGCGGCAAGGATTCGTGAACAGCTTGAACGCCTTGAGGAGTTTCGGAAACGTTCAGAATCTGAAAGAAAATCTGGCTCATTAAAAAATATCGCGTTCGCGCCGTACTATCATTTGGAAGGACCATTCATTTCACCGGAGGAGGGGTATCGCGGGGCACATCCTCTTGAAGATGTTCTTTCGACGGAAGATTCAGAGGCGGAAGGGTGGCTCTCGCGCTGGCAGAAAGCGGCGGGGGGGCGAATTCGGATCATGACATTCAGTCCGCACGCTGGCAACGTCTCTCGATTTATCTCCACTTTAAAAGATTTCAATATTTTGGCGGCAATTGGGCATACGCACGCGAATTCGGAGCAGATTCACGCGTCGGTGCGAGCGGGCGCGGTTCTCGCGACACATTTGGGCAATGCCTGCGCCCAGTTTTTGCCCCGTCACGCGAATCCGATTTGGTCAGTACTGGCGGAAGATGAACTCTCGGTATCGATGATTGGCGACGGATTCCATCTGCCTCCGGAAATGCTCAAAACCTTTTATCGCGTGAAAGGGCGCGGGCGGATTCTGTTAATCAGCGACGCGACACAGTACGCGGGCAAAACTCCTGGAGCGTATCATACGCATATTGGCGGCGACGTGATTTTGACTCCGGAACGGAAACTTCATATCGCGGGGAGTCCCAATGTGCTGGCGGGCGCGGCGAAATCGCTTTGGGAAGGCTGGAAATACGTATCGTCGCTTGGATTCGCTTCTCCTGAGGAGTGCTGGTACGCGGGCAGCGGCGCACCGTTGAAGCTTTTGACGGGGCGGGAAATTGATTCCGCGCTTTGTCCGCTGGTTTTTGTGGATGAAGGTTAAAAAGCGCCGTTTGGGCGTTGAGGGAAAGACGGAGGGAGATTCTTTTCAGAAAAAAGGGAGAAATTTTCCGAAAATTGAGAAAAACGCGCCTTCCCCCCTTGACATAAAATAAAAAAAGGGTAAACTTAAGACATCATGCGAGAGTAATTCAGTGGCAGAATGCTAGCTTCCCAAGCTGGACGTCGCGGGTTCGAATCCCGTCCCTCGCTTTTTTTTATTTCTTGAATGCGTTTTTTTCACTTTCAGTGTGATGCGTTTCCTCATTTTCCTTCTGTTTTTTTTTCTGGTAACACTGATTTTGGTTCCGTTTGTCGGTCCAAACGCGGGTGAGCTTCAAGATTGGGTTTTTTGGAATCTTCGCGTACCGCGAGTTCTTTGCGCGTTGGTTTCGGGAGGCGCGTTAGCCGTTGGCGGTCTCGTTTTCCAGGCCGTTTTCAGAAATTCTCTCGCGACACCATCCACGCTCGGGACTGCCAGCGGAGCTGCTTTGGGAGCCTCGCTTCTGCTTTTTCTGGCTCCGGAATTTGTCCGCGATTTTGGTCCTGGTCATTGGGGGAACCTGGGGCTGGCCGTTTCACCGCTTATTTTCGCGGCTTTTTTAGGGGCATTGGCGTCTCTTGGGTTTGTTTTCGCGGTGGTTCGTTTGGCGCGTAAAACGAGTGAAACGGATATTCTTCTGGCAGGCGTCGCGGTCAGTTTTCTTTACTCGAGTTTAATCATGCTTCTCCAGTATGTCAGCGACCCGACGCAGACGGTTCGAATGCTGCGCTGGACGATGGGAGGACTGGATCGAGGCGGAAATTATCCGTCAATAGTTTTACTTCTTTTTTGGGTTATTCCCGCTTTAGTCATTCTCTTCTTTCATCATCGGGAGCTGGATCTTTTCTGCATGGGTGAGGAAATCGCGCGGGTACGCGGTGTGTCGATTGGGAAAAAGCGTGCGCTTTTACTTGTGACTGCCTCCATGATGGTCGCCGCCGTCGTTTCCGTTTGCGGACCAATTGGATTTTTAGGTCTGATGGTTCCGCATATCGCGCGGCAGTTTGTCGGAACCCGTCACCGCCTGCTTTTTCCGGTTTCGTTTTTGGGCGGCGCGGTTCTCCTGATGGTTTGCGATACTTTCGCGCGAACGGTCATTTTTCCCGATGAACTTCCAGTTGGTCTTCTCACGTCGCTTTTGGGCGGACCTTTTTTCCTGACCGTTTTGCTCGCGAGACGCTAAAAGCTCTTTTCTTCGGAAATTTTCATTAAAAAAGCCCAAAATCATGACTGACTTCAGACTTTTTAGTGGATTGGGAAAATGATTTGGTTCAGGAGCTGATTTTATTTTCCGTCTTTCAACTTTCTGTAAAGAGTTCGCTCGCTGATTCCCAAAAGATTGGCCGCTTCCTCGCGATTGCCTTTCGTGTGTTCCAGAGTCGCGCGGAGGAAATCCAGCTCAAGTTCTTCCATCGTTTTCCCAATGTACGCGGAAAGGTCAGGAACGGCAGGCTCCTCCGATCTGGTTTGATGTTCATTAGGCGGAAGAAGAATAACCGATTTTGAACCGCTTTTTGTTTTCTGGTCAGGTTCTGATTCAGAAGCGGGACCTTCCGCGTTCAGCGCGATTTTTCCGTTCATTTCAACCGCGGACGGGTTCGCTGCGGGAAGTTGGTCCTGGAGACACGGAAGCTCATCAGCCGCTTTTTCCGCGCGCTTTCGATCTTCCGGAGTGACGAGTTCTTCCAGTTCTTCCGGCAGGTCATCCACATTGAGCAGTCCATCGTAGTCCATGACGACCATGCTTTCAATCATGTTTCGCAACTGACGGACATTTCCGGGATAATCGTATTGAAGCAGGTATTTTCTGGCGGCCGCGGTCATTCCGCGAACAGGTTTTTGATGCTTTTCGGAGAAGAAACGCATGAAATGATCTACCAGGACCGGAATGTCGCCGGAACGCTCTACCAGCGCGGGAAGGCGTATCGAGACGACTTTCAGACGATGATAAAGGTCACTTCTGAAAGTGCCGGCCTCAATGGCTCCAGCCAAATCACGGTTTGTCGCGGAAATCAGCCGGACGTTTACCTTGATCGGCGTATTGGAACCGACACGGGTAATTTCGCTTTCCTCCAGCACACGCAGGAGTTTGATTTGGGTTGCCATTGGCATGTCGCCGACTTCATCGAGAAATAGGGTTCCTCCGTTCGCGTACTCAATTTTTCCCATTCGGTCGGCAATTGCTCCCGTGAAAGCCCCCTTAACGTGTCCAAAAAGTTCACTTTCAAGCAAATTGTCGCTGAGAGCCGCGCAGTTCAGTCCGACAAACGGTTTGTTTTTTCTGGGACTGTTCTGGTGGATGGCCTGCGCGATCAGCTCTTTTCCCGTTCCAGTCGCGCCCTGAATTAAAGCCGTCGTGTTCGTTGGGGAAATTCTTCGCAGTTTCTCAACGATCGCGCGCATTTCCGGGCTGTTTCCGACCAGTTTCTCAAAGCCGAATTTTTCATCCAGACGAGATTGAAGCTCAAGATTCGTTCGTTTTAGTGAAGCGCTTTCCGCCGCTTTTTCCGCCACCGCCCGAAGCTGCTTGAGATCCAGCGGCTTCAGGAGATAGTTGAACGCACCCTGCTGCATCGCGCTGACGGCAGACGGGACACTTCCGTGCCCGGTCATGATGATTACCGCGCAGTTTGGAAGAGATTCCCGCGCGCAGTTTAATACTCCGAAACCATCGACGCCGTCCATGATTAAGTCCGTAAAAATCACGTCGTAGCAGCTGTTCGTGATTTTCTCAATCGCTTCTTCGCCGGAAGTCGCGATTTCTGTCACGTATCCTACTCGTGATAATCCGTAAGAAACGATTTCCGCGTGATCGCGTTCATTGTCCACGACCAAAACCGTAATGGATGAAGGATTCATCTGATTTTCTTTCCGTTAATGTCTTTCTGGTTCCGTCAGCCGTAATTTTCTTCTTTCCGCCTCTCCTCGACATCATTCGCGGTGAGGATTTCCGGATTTACTGTTTCTTTCGCGGCGTTCTTTTCTTTTTCTGCGTTTTTCTCTTTTTCCGTATTTAGCCTGTTTTCTTCTTCCAGTTCACGCTGAAGCCGGTCCGCCGCGCTTTCTCTTGAATCGGCAATCATCGGAGGAGCAGGGAATTTAATGGTGAACTTTGTGCCGCGGCGAAGTTCACTCTGCACTTCCAAAATGGCTCCATGCGCTTCAATGATTTTTCGAACAGTCGGAAGCCCCAGACCGAAACCGTTGCTTTTGGTCGTGTAGAAGGCATCGTAAAGTTTTTCCAGGGTCTGCGCGTCCATTCCGGATCCATTGTCAATCAAATCCAATGCGACCCCTTCCGGTACCGGATAAGTGCGGACAATGAGTTCTCCTCCCTTTTTCATCGCGGCTTCCGCGTTGTTGATAAGATTCCAAAGGACACAGCCGAACGCGTCTTTATCCAGTTTAATGGGCGGAAGCGCCGGCGCGAGGAACGTCAGGATCTCAATGTCGTTCTGTTTGGCTTTTTCTCGATAAAAATCGAGAATCGCGCGAACTTCAGCGTTGAGATCGGAGGAGGTCGGCTTGATGGCAGGGGCTTTGGCGAACATTAAAAACTGATTCAGAATGTTTTCCAGCCGTAAACACTGCGTCACGACCGTTTTCGCCATATTTAAAGTACGGCGTTCCCGTTCTGTTTCAGGCTGTTCAAGATCCTCCGAAAGAACTTCCATCGTAAGACGAATCGTAGAAAGCGGGCTTTTGATTTCATGAGCCAAGGCTCCCGCGAGGCGCGCTATTTCTGTGTATTCGTCAATGAGACGCTGACGCGATTTGTCACTGGCATTTTCCGACATTTTGAAAACTCCTTTTCAATAAAGTCCCCGCGCGGAACATTCCGGAACGGAGCCTCTTTATTTTAACGGATTCAATATTTTTGTCAAGAGGAACTTTCCGGATTTCAGATATTCCATTGAAAAAGAGAATGTATTTCGTGAAATATTATCCCTGTTTAAAGTGAAAAAGGAGATGATCCGCGTGGAATCTTCTCCTAAATGTTCGTCAGAATGAATTTTTTAATACGGTAAAACACGTTTTTCAGAAATGAGAAATCCGTCCGGGATAAGGAAGCGGACGAATCTCCCATTTTATCTCACTCTGAAAATCAGCGGAAAGCAGAGGGAATCAGCGTCGGATTACTCCGATTCAATTTCACCGCGCTCAATCATGACCGCCTTGCGGCTGAGTTTGACCCGGTCCTGCTCATCAATGTCGATGACCTTCACGTCCATGACGTCGCCAATGGCGCAAACGTCAGAAACTCTCTGAACGTAACCGCTCGAAAGCTCGCTGATGTGGCAGAGGCCGTCACGCCCCGGAAGAATTTCGATGAACGCCCCGAAATCTTTGATGCTCGTGACTCGACCACGATAAATTTTCCCGATTTCGACCGTGGCAGTCAACGCGTCTACCTGACTCAGAGCCTCCTGGGCACTATCCAGGTTGGAGCTGGAGATGAGGACCGTGCCGTCTTCCTCAATGTCAATCGTGGCACCGGTGGAATCCTGAATGGCACGAATCGTTTTTCCGCCAGGACCAATCAACAGACCAATTTTGTCCGGATTGATGTGCGTGCGGAGAAGACGCGGCGCCCATTCAGAGATTTCGGTACGCGGACGCGGAATTGAACGAAGCATGGTACGCAGGATTTGGATTCGGGCTTCACGGCTTTGGGCCATTGTGGCGCGAATCATCTCGTTCGTGATGCCGTCGATTTTGAGGTCAAGCTGAATGCCCGTGATTCCATTTTGGGTACCAGCGATTTTGAAGTCCATGTCGCCGTAGTGGTCTTCATCACCGATAATATCAGTGAGAAGGGTCCATTTTTCATTGCTCTCCTTGACGAGACCAACGGAAATACCGGCAACAGGATTCGTGATCGGAACGCCGGCGTCCATCAATCCCAGAGTCGCGCCGCAAACGGAAGCCATGGAGCTTGAACCGTTGGATTCGAGAATGTCGGAGATGATTCGGATAGTGTACGGGAAATCAGCGGAATCCGGAATAACCGGGTTGACACTGCGTTCGGCTAAGGCACCGTGACCAAGTTCACGGCGTCCCGGGCTGCGAATCGGTCGGCATTCACCGACGGAGTAACTCGGGAAATTGTAGTCGAGCATGAATTTTTTGCTGTACTCCTCAAAGAGACCGTCAACCCGCTGCTCGTCACGCGTTGTTCCAAGAGTGACGGTGATGAGGGCCTGCGTTTCACCGCGCTGAAAGACGGCGGAACCGTGAACACGCGGAAGAATCCCGGCTTTGCAGACGAGCGGGCGAATTTCTTTCAGTCCGCGTCCGTCAGGTCGGCAACCGCTGAGGATCTGGTCACGCACAACCTGTTTTTCGAGCTGTTCCATGACGGAATCGAGTCTGTTCTGAAGGATGGCGCCTTCAGCTTCAGGATCGGGAATCATTTCGGCAGAGATACGCGCTTTAAGTTCGTTTACCTTTTCGGCGCGTTCGAGTTTTCCGACGGTATGTTTCGCTTCGTAGTAAGCATCGTAGTACTTGGCTTTAACGATGTCAAAGAGACCGTCATCCTCGGGGATAACGTATTCTTTTTTGACGGGAGCGACGGCGGCGACGAACTCACGCTGGAGAGCGACGATTTCTCGGATGCAGTCATGGGCGGCTTCGATGGCCTGCGCCATGAGTTCTTCCGGCATTTCATCGGCGAACCCCTCAATCATGAGGATAGATTCTTCATTTCCGGAGACGACGAGGTCAAGATCACTTTCGCATAATTCGTCCTGTGACGGGAATGGGATGAGTCGGCCGTCAACGCAGGCGAGCCGGACAGAAGCGATTGGTCCGAGGAAAGGAAGAGGAGAAATGGAGAGCGCGATGCTCGCGCCGTTCATGGCGAGCATATCACCGTCGTGCTGTCTGTCGCTCGCGAGCACGGTGGCGCAGACTTGAACTTCATCTTTGAACCAGCTTGGGAAGAGGGGGCGAATGGGACGGTCAATGAGTCGCGCGGTGAGAGTTTCTTTCAGGTTTGGTCTTCCTTCCCGTTTCACGAAACCGCCGGGGAATTTTCCAGCGGCAGCGACTCGTTCACGATAGTCGCAAGTGAGCGGGAAAAAATCCTGACCGGCAACGGACGAACCAGAAGTGCAGGCAATCAGCACGATCGTATCCCCATATCCGACGAGGCAGCTTCCGGCAGCCTGCTTGGCCAATTGTCCAGTTTCAAACCACAGAGTATTTTTTCCGATTTTTTTCTCAACACGAATTTTTTTAGATTCAAAATCCTGCATTTTATGTTACTTTCTTTCTTAAGTTGACATTGACAGTTTAATAGTTACCGACATCAACAGATATTCAGCCGGCCATCCGG
This sequence comes from Thermoguttaceae bacterium, assembly GCA_017408405.1. Lineage (GTDB taxonomy): Bacteria > Planctomycetota > Planctomycetia > Pirellulales > Thermoguttaceae > RGIG3701. Next base: position 14,603 of record JAFQUP010000113.1, on the reverse strand, counting down.
CTGAGAGACATATCTTCAGTACCAAATGAAATTTGCTCTGAAGAAAAAATTCCGATAATACTTAACCGAGCTTAACCGACACAGGTGCGCGCAGCACAGAAGCGATAAATTCATTCCAACCATCAAGAAATCAGAAAACAGGATTCGGGCCAGAGGCCCTCTTAACGGCATCTATCCCGAATCCTGACTCTGTCTATACTCGACGCAGCCAAACCTTTTGAGAGGTGAATGACTGAGAAATTCGAACGGAATCAGCAGTCATCAACTTTAGGCAACGCACCAACCAAGTATTATTTACGGATGTTCAGTTTCTGGATCACATCCAGATAACGCTGCGCATCGACACCTTTAAGGTAGTCCAGCAGACCACGGCGCTGGCTGACGAGGCGAAGCAGACCGCGGCGGCAGGAGTAGTCCTTATTGTGCGACTGCATATGCTCGGTCAGGGAGTTGATACGTCCCGTGAGGAGCGCAATCTGGACTTCTGAGCTGCCAGTGTCATTGGCACTGCGTTTGAAATTCTGGATCGTTTCCTGTTTGGTTTCTTTCGTGATAGACATTTGTTTTTGCTTTTCCTTTTTCACGTATTTGACGCGAGGCCAACGTGACTGAAATAAATTACTTTATTCTTATGTTGAACCGAATACAAAAAATGTAAACGCATTATAGCAGATTTTTTTGAGATTGGAAGGGGGGGAAGGCAAACTTTTGGTAATTTATTCAAATTTTTCGTTTTTTTCTTGTTTTAGAGCGCTCATGGAGGTGTTTTTGAACCGGATTTGGGGATTGGTATTTTTCCCTTTTTAACTATTTTTCCCAATTAAGTCATTCTGTTTTGGGAGGGGGCCATTTGATTCAGTTTTGACGATGAAAAGTGAAGGCTGTGGGGGTAAAATTTTTTTATTTTGATTTACTCTCCAAACGGGCACTTACTTTCAGGTGCCCGTTTTTTTTGAGGATTGAGTCGTTTAGATTTAATTGAGGGTAACTTCCGGTACGGTGAAACGTCCGCGTCCAGGTTTGGCGTCCATCAGGGCGTTTGCCTCTTCCGCGTTTTCACCAATGAATCGTCTGGAAGCTGGATCCAGAGTCAGCATGGGGCTGAGGGTAAATGATTTGTCAAGTGAAATGTTCTGCGTATCGAGGTAATTTTTCATATCGTCGAGCATTTCCCCGAGCTTTCCGGTATCTTTTGCCATTTCCATTGCTTTCTCTCTGGACCATTCTTTCGCGAGACGCCAGGCGGTATTTGCCGAATTGTACCAGAAAGAAGAGTCGAAACCGTATTTGATTTCTCCATTGAGGTTTGAGGGATCGTCGAATCGGACGCTTTCGGTAAAATTGAAGATGTGCTCGTATGTTCCTTTTCGGTAGTCGGAGGCGGCAAATTCACGGATTTTCTTTCCGGTGTTATCGAAAGCGGCAGAAGTTCCCCAAGGGCGAACGAAAGTTCCGCCTTCGCAGTAAACGATGTATCCGGAGTCTGGCCCGGAGAAAGGACAGGTTTTTCCGCGTGAATCCCGATTTTCCAGTCCGGAGAATCCAAAGATGACGGGGGCGGAACCGGTGTCGAAGTAGGTGAACATGGTGTTTGGCGTTTCACCCGCGTCTTTTTCTCCGAGTCGTCCACCGCAGGCGAAAACACGTTTTGGGAGGGTTAATTCGTTCAAGAAGACGTCGTTTCGGCAGTCGTCGAGGAGGTGCGCGCCCCAGTTTCCCGTTTCCCCGTTTCCGGTGTTCCACATGAAATGCCAATCGTAGTGGATCTGGTTTCTGAAGAGGGGGAGGTCCCTGGCGGGTCCGAGCCACAGGTCGTAGTTGAGTTCCGGCTGCGGGAGCAGGGGAGTTTGGCGAAGGCCAATTGGCCGTCGAACGGCGTAACGGTTTACGCGCACGGAGAGGATTTTTCCGAGAGCTTTTTCCTCATGGAGGAATTTTTTCACTTCGGCGTGAGAATTTCTGTCGGTTCGCATTTGAGTTCCGATCTGGACGCACTTTCGATATTTTCTTGAGGCGTTGAAGAGCTGGGTTCCTTCCCAGAAAGTCAGGCAGAGGGGTTTCTCAACGTAAACGTGTTTTCCGGCTTCCATTGCCCAGATGCTTCCGAGGCAGTGCCAGTGATTTGGAGTGGCGATGGTGACCGCGTCGATATTCTGATCGTCAAATACCGCGCGGGGATCGGAATAGGTTTTTTCCGTTTTCAGCGTTTGGAGCGCGCGATCCAAACGAGCGGAATCGACTTCGCACAGTCCGGCGAGTTTTACGTTTTTTTTCTCTTTTTGGAGACGATTCAGGACAAAAGCGTGCTCGCGGCCTTTGTTTCCGAGTCCCAAAACGACGGTCCGGACCTCTTCGTTTGGTTTAGGGGAAGCGAGCAGGGCAGGGGCCGGTACGGCGCATAGGGCGCAGGTAGAAGCGGCAGCTTCCAGGAAACGGCGTCGATGAATTTTTTTCATGGAAATTCCTCCGTTGAAAAATTGGGTATTGGCAGAAATGAGGCGGCAATGGTTGGAGTTTTGGTTATTTTGCCAGGTTTTTAATTTGTTCGTGATTTAAAGCCCAGGTAAAGAGTTGGGCGAATTTGATTTTTCCGGTAAAATAGTTGGAGCCGTTTCCGCCATTGGCAATGTCGGAACCGAGACAAAACGCCCGTGCGGACGGGTTCGCGGTGAAAGTCAGGTGTCCGGAAGCGGAGTGTTCCGCGGCCAGTTCGCCGTCAATGAAGAGTGAGACTTTCTTTCCGTCATACGTTCCGCAAACGGTATGTTCTCCCGGGGTAATCGGGCTGGAAATGATGACGTAATGTCCCGCGACGTGGCACCAGAATTCGAGGGATTTTTTTGAGTGGTTCAGCTCAAAGGCAAAACCCCCGGACTCGGTATTCGCCATGATGTCCTCCGCACCTTTTTCGCGGAAAGTTTCGAATGAGAAACGCGCGCACATGGTCATTTGGCGCTTCAAACGGGCGTAATCCTTCGGAGTGAATCGGATTCTGAAACGATCGTTTTTTCCGTTCATTTCGGCCCAGCCATACCGGATGAGAGGTTTTCCGAAGGTTTCCATCTCGCGGGAGAAAGAGCGGATGAAGGGGTCGTTTTGAGGCGTTCCGTTTTCATCGATAAAGAAATTCAGTGCGTCCGCTTTGGGGAATGGGTGGTTTCGATCCTGTGCTTGCGCGTCGGGGTCATTTGGAGTTTGGAAAACGGCGGTGAGAGCCTTTTCGGAGAGTTTCCCGAAGACGTTTCTCGCTCGGATTTCCACCTGCCAGTCGTATCCAGGTTCCAGCTCTTCCAGCGAGATGGATTTTTGATCGGGTTGATTTTGGAAATAGTATTCAGACCATGGGTTTTTCTCTCCGGCCTTTTCCCAGTCTTCGTTCGAGCCGTTTTTTTTCTGTGAGAGGAGGATTTGGTAGGAACCGATGAGGTTTGGTTTTGGCGAATTGAATCGGATTCCGGAATGGCGCGTATGGAGGTTTTCTTTTGCCTGGGGAAAAGTCAGATACGCGGAGTAAGGCGTGATTTCATTGATCGAGATTTTGGCGTTTTCGTGTTCATCCCATGCTGGCGAGGGGGCGTTTTCGCGGCTTTTGGCGGTGAAAAGATATTTTTCGATGTTTCCCGGTTCCGCCAGCAGGTATTCGATGTTGAAGAACGTTCCGGTGATGGCGTCAAAAATGCGAAAGAGGATGGAATTGTCGCTGAAGACCTCCATGAAGTAAACCTGGGCGGCGTTTCGGTATCCTTCGGGGAATTTTTCGTAAATTCCGCCGGTCATTTCGTAGTAACTTAGAGTTGAAGTGTTCAGCGCGGTAAAATTTCCCTGCCAGATGCTTCTCGGATCATTGGAGGGATAGTGAGAATGTCCGGAAAAGTTGACGACCTGCGGGAATTTGTCGAGGATTGGCCGGAGGTCATTGATTCCCCAATGGTCGATGCCGCAAGAACCGTAAACTGTTTCGGAGATATGGTAGTGCTGGAAAACGAAGACAGGTCGTTGGGGGTCGTCTTTTGCTGCGTTTTCCAACTCTCGTTCCAGCCATTCGAGGGAATTTTGGTAATCCCCGTTTCGGCAAGTTCCATTATCCGGCGAGATTCCAATGAAATGAAATCCGTTAATGACGGAGTGCGAATTGGCGGGACGCGCGAGAATGGTTTCCCAGTGTTTTTTCGCGCCGCCGGCTTTTTTGTGGTCGTCACGGCCGTAAAATTCATGATTTCCCATGCACAGAAGTGCTTGAGTTTTTTCTGGCAGGTTTTCAAAGAGTGAGTCTCGAAAATTGGTTAATTCTTTGGTGAAACCATGGTCAGTCATGTCTCCGGCAATGACGAGCGCGTCAAAATGGGGGTGCGGTTCGTTTGCCGCGAAAGTTTTCATGAATTTGAGGGTTTTTTCGAGACGATGGCGTTCCGCGCAGTTGGGATCATTTTTGAAGTGGACATCGCTCATGACGGCACAGCGCAAAACGACGCTATTCGCGTTCTCATTTGAGTTCGCGGCCCAAACGCCGGCAGGAAGCGCGGTCAGAACGAATGAGGAGCGAAGGAAGTTTCGGCGTGAAATTTGGAGGTTTTTCATGATTTAATCCTTAGTGCGTTGGAGTTTTGAAAGTTTCGGAAAAGAAGCGGAGCGGTAAATTCCCGCGCCGCATTGAGGAAATGTTCATTCACAGGTGGAATTTTGGTCCATTCCCAAGTCTTTTTGCCATAGGGAAAAAGTTTCTTTTGTGAAGTAATTTTTTCCCAGCCATCGGATAACGGGCGCGTTTTCGTACTGTTGGTACTTATTATTTTCCAGAGTTAATCCGTTACGCCAGTCGTTTTCCATTCGAAGGGCGACTTCGGTTGACCTGGAAAATTGATTGTTTCGGACTACGAAATTTTTCGTGTCGGCCGAATTGAAGTAAAACATCATGTGCGCGCCGTTTGGATTTGGTCTCTGGGCGTGGGACCAGCAAACTCCGGCGTCGAGGCAGATATTATTCTCGAAGAGGATATTTTCGGTTATGCCGTCACGATTCCAGTACTCAAACGAGTATTCGGCGTTTTTAATCAGATTGTTTCGGTAAATGATGTTTTTTTGAATGGAAGGTTCCGCCTCGGATCCCTTACCCTGATTGGTGAGAGCCGCGTCATAGATTTCCCAGATTCGGCAATTTTCAACGAGGTTTTCCTCCGCGGAATTCCAGAATTCAATCGCGTTTCCGAATCGGACGGGCGTTCCGTTTGGGTGGGTGAACTGATGTCCGCCCCCGATATAGTAAAGATCGCATTCCCTGATCGTGATTCTTTTGGTATTCGCGCCGCCAAAACCGTGGGCCGCCCCGTATGCGACGGCGAGATTTTCGTAAATGACATCGTGCTTCCCGCTTTGGTTGATGACGGTTGAACGAATGGCCAGTTCAATGCTTTCGCAGGTATTCGCGGGGTTTTCGTCCCAGAAGAGGAAGACGCGGCACGCTTTGGGATCATAGAAATAGTCGCCGGGTTTTTTCAGGTCATCGAGGGACCATTTTTTGATTCCGCAGCGATGATACTTTTTGAAATTTCCGTGGTCGAAAATGATGTTTCCAATGTCAACAGGGAAAAAGAGGGACCGGTCAACGTTTGCTTCGTGAAGGCTTAAGAAAATGACTTCCAGCTTCGTACCGGGCTGAATGCCTCCCAGACTCCAATGCCAGACAAATCGGTAATTGCCTTCAGCGGGAAGTTCGGTGTCGTTCCGTTCCAGAATGAGGTCGAAAGTTTTCCATTCTTCCGTTACGTCCAGGGAAGAAGCAATGGCTTTTCCAGTCCATGGGGCTTTGTTCAGCGAAATGGTGATTCCCGGAAGCGTTAGGGGATGATTGGCTCGGGCTTTCATTTTGAGCACCATCGTTTTTGGAAAATCCGCGGCGTTTACGGCGGGTCCCCAGAATTGGACCTGATTTCGCGCTTTTCCAGCGTTTTGGAAATTGATTTCGAGTTTTTTCAGTTTTTCGTCCAAGGTTTGGGTGAAGGAAACGTCCATTCCTTTTTCCTGATAGACGCTCCATTTCTCGGAGAAATTTCCGTTCAATTGGTCCAGAATTTCCGGTTTAGTTTCGCGGGTTGCCCAAATATTGGGTGAGACTTCGACCCAGTATTCCCGCTTTGACGCGTCCGCGGATCCGTAAAAGACAGGTTTTTCGCCAGTGCCGTACGCGCCGTAAGTGACAGGATGGCCAGGTTGACCGGGATGCGGGCGAAGGATACCGCGCCAGATTCCGCCGCGTTCCCAGAGAATCTGATCGCCCGGCTGAATTTCAGCGGTGTTTACGCGTTGGATCGAGGCCCAGGCCGTTTGAGGAGAAAGACCGTCGTTTTGGTCATTGCCATTTGGTGAAACGTAGTAAACGGCGCCAAACGCCTGAAACGAAAGTGCCGACATCAAGAAAGCCGTGAAGACAAAAGTAAAATTTTTCATGGGTATTTTGGGGGGCAGGAGGGAAGATAAATAAAAGGTCCGCGCGGAATAAAGGAGACGGACGGAGGGGGATCGGGTGAACCTCTTCCAAAATGCCTCTTCCGGCGAGAAACTGTGAGTTCTCCGCTGATTGGACATCTGGAAGGCCGGAGTCAGCAGCGGATATTTGAGACAGGTACCGAAGAATTCATTCTCCGGTACCTGAAAAAGAGTCTCCGATTTGGGAGATTGGCGATTTTACTTTTGGAGAGCCTGAATATAGTCCGCCATGATGCTGAGAACTTCATTCATGTAGAAATCGCGCTTGATTTCGTTTGCGTCGGAGGTGAGCTTTTCTTCCAGCTCTTCTTCCTCGTCTTCGAGAACGTCAGCACGCTCCGCCATGAATTTTTCCATGTTCAGCGTCACGGATTCACGGTCCTTGATTCGGCAGTAAAAGTTGATTTTTTTGGCCAGTTTCTGGAATTCTGGGTCTTTCGCGACGCGAGCGTCAGAGGCGGCTTTGAGCTGTCTGACCATTTCCGGGGTAGGTCCGCCGTAGGGCCATTTGGCAATTTCCTGCGCCGGAATCTGATGGAAATCGAGCGGGTAGTCCAAGTCCGCCTCACCGAGATCCATGTGGGTCGTGATCGCGGGAATCTCAATGTCAGAACTGACCCCTTTATTCTGCGTACTGGCACCGAGCGGTCGGTAGAATTGCTGAATGGTGACTTTCAGCGCACCGAGCTTTTCCGTGTTCAGAGCGTTCAGGGCACCGCGGAGCTGAGGATTGAGATATTCCACCGTCTGGACCGTGCCTTTGCCGTGAGTGGTTTTGTCGCCGACGATCAAGCCGCGTCCGTAGTCCTGAATGGCTCCGGCGAGGATTTCGCTGGCACTCGCGCTCAGTTTATTAATGACGACCACCAGCGGACCATCCCACGTGACACCGCCGTTCCGATCCTGATGCGACTGGATTTTGTCACGGGAATCCCGTACCTGAACGACGGAACCGCGGTCAATGAAGAGCCCGGTGAGGCTGATTGCTTCGGGAAGAGAACCGCCGCCGTTATTCCGGAGGTCCAAAACGACCGCGTCAACTCCCTGAGCGTTGAAATCTTCCAGGATGCGTTTCACGTCGCGGGTGGAGCTTTTGCCTTCTCCGAACGCGCGCGCCGCCTGCATGTCGAGATAGAAACTGGGCAGGTCAATCACGCCGATTTTGAACGGAGTACCGTTCGCTTTTTGACCGGCTTCAAAAACGACGCCTTTTGCTTCGGAATCTTTCAGTTCAATATTGGATCTGACGATACGGATGATTTTATTGGCGGAGCCGTCAGACGGAATGACTTCCAGACGCACGACCGTGTCCGCTTTACCGCGGATTTTTTTAACGACATCATCCAGCTTCATGTCAACGACGTCCTCAATGGGGCCGTCGTCATTCTGACCGACACCGCAGATTTTGTCGTTCACTTTCAGTGAGCCTTCCTTTTCCGCCGGACCGCCGGGGACAAGGTGCTTCACCGTGACGTATCCGTCTTCAGAGGTGAGCGTCGCGCCGATTCCCTGAAGGCCGAGACTCATGGAAATTTCGAAATTCTCAAGCGTGCTTGGCGACATGTAGCTGGAATGCGGATCGTATGAATTGGTCATCGCGGTGAGGTAAAGCTCAAGCAGCTCCTCGCCGTCCAATTGCTGCATTCGTTTCTGGAAACTGGTATACCGCCTCTTGAGTTTGTCTTTGTTCGCCTGGTATTTTTCTTCAGGAGTTTTTGGGGCGTCGTCCTTTTGAGCGGCGGCATTTTGAGATTCCGCGACGGCATCAGACTTTTTCTCGTTCTCCGCTTCAGAGGTTTTTTCACTCTCTTTTTTATCCGATTTCTGGTCGTCAACCTGGAGAATGAGCATATCGTATTTGACGCGCAGACGAACTCTTTCCCTCGCTTCCGTTTGTGTCTTGGGATAGGTGAGGATTTCCGGTTTGATTTTCAGGCTCTCATCAATGGTGAAATCCATTGGCTCGTCCAGAGCCGCGACCATCATCTCCACCCGCTCATTAAGGCGCGCGAGGTAGGTTTTGAAGATAATGTACGCCAGACGAATATCCCCTTTTTTAAAGAGGTCTCCCAGAAGCGGTTCAGCTTTTTTGATCGTGTTAATGTCTGATTCGTAAAAGTAGAGTTTCTGCGGATCAAGAGTTTTCAGGAAGCCGTCAATTGTCCTTTGGGACAGTTCCTCATCCAGTGTGCGTTCTGAAATGTGCGCGTTCTGCATGAGGTAACGGACGACCATGGCGATGTCGCTGTCGCGCTTGGTTGGTTCCGTCACTTCGGCGGAAAGTGAGTTTTCCAGATCGCAGGTTCTGAAAAAAGACGCGATTCGTTCGGACTCAACGGACAAAAGGCCTGCGTACAGAAGCAGCAAAACCAAAATAACCTTGAACTTTTTCATGGGAATGGGACTCTTAAAGTAAAAAATTTGAAAATTTCTGACGATAAACTGATTAGGGAGCGGATCGTCCAGTCACTTGGGAAGCCTTTCTCGGCAATACTCACCGGGAACTTTTCCCAATATATTATTATCCTACACAAAATTTTCGATTTGCGCAAGTCCCTCTTAATGAATTTTTTGAGAAAAGTCTCACCTTTTTTAAAAAAAGAGGCTTCTTTCAGATTAAAAATAAAAAATTTGAATCGCGGACTGAAATTTAAGCCCGTTTCGCGTCCAATTGTCGCGGAAGGGCGGCTTTCGGCTGTCGGAGCCGTTTGAGTTTAACCGCGATTAAGCCGCGCAAGGGGAATACTATGCTTCGATGGCGTTTAATACTCGGTTTTTCAATCGCTGCGTTTATTATCGGACTCTGCGCGCTGGATGTCTGGATGGAACGACTTTATTCCATTCCTGGACTCGCGCTTTTTCCGCTGCTGATCCTTCTGGTTATTCTTGGCGTTCGCGAGATGCTCAGCATGGCCAATCGGAATCACGTTACGCCTGTGCCGTATGTGACGTATCTCGGCTGCTGCCTCATCGCCGCCAGCGCGTGGGGAACGTTCGTTATCCAGCATTCGGCCTCCGGACTTGATTCGGGCGTAACGCCGACGGTTGAGGAGGTGAAGCTCTCTCGCCAGGTGTCCGAGGTCTCCGCGCCGGTTTCCAGCTTTGAGGATTCCAGCGCGGCAGGTTTCGCGGAAAGCGTTTCTGAATGCCTGGCGGTCGTGCCGGTTAATTCAGGTGAAAATGATGAAACTCTGGAAACGGAAGGGGCACTCACCGCCAAGGCGCATCAGAAGCTGCTTCGGAAACTTGAGCATTTGACTCCGGGAAACTGGGCGCTTTCGACTTTCGCGCTGGTCGTTATTCTTGTTTTTCTTCAGGAAATGTGGACCTTTCGGCGTGCCAGCGGGATCATCAATATCCGCATCAGCTATACCGTTTTTACGATCGTTTACGTGGGGCTCCTTCCGACCTTTCTTGCGCAGATTCGTCTCTGCTACGGTCTGCCGCTGCTGATCGCCTTTATCGCCATCGTGAAAATGGGAGATATTGGGGCTTTCACCGTCGGCAAACTTTTCGGCAGAAATAAAATGGCGCCAACTTTAAGCCCCGGAAAAACGATTGAGGGCGCGGTTGGGGCACTCCTTTTTTCCGTTGGGACGTCGCTGCTCTTTTTCTTTTGGATTTTGCCCGCCCTCGGAATGACGGAGTTGGGGAATGCTGGTTGGTGGATCGCGTTCGGAGGTGTTTTGTGCCTGCTGGGAATGTTGGGCGACCTGGCGGAGTCCCTCATGAAACGTGATGCGGAAATCAAGGATGCCGGTACTCTCGTGCCCGGATTTGGCGGAGTGCTCGATATTCTCGATTCGCTGCTGCTGGCCGCTCCCGCCGCCTACGCGTTTTTGACTCTTGATCTGCTTTTTAATTAAGGAATCCTCCCTAATTTATCCGCCGCGTGCGTGGTTCATCGCAGATCGCAGATGGTAGATCGCAGATAGCGGATGGCAGATAGCAGCTATCAGCCATCGAGCCGATAGCGGACAGTTTCAAAAAAATGCTCCATTTCGGCACAAATCGCGGAAAAAAACATGGGGAAAATCAAAAAAAGTGAAAAAAAAGGTGAAAAAAGGTTATCCCCCCCGTTTGAAAAATCTCTAAATTGAGTATAATTGACATTCTGTTAATACTTTAGTGACTCAAGTCTCGAAATGGTTTGGAGCCAGTGGGTTTTCACGCTGTTTCGTGGATTCGTATTTAAATGTGGGAGTAGAGAGATTATGCCGCGATACAATCCGTCGGTTATTGAACCTAAATGGCAGAAATACTGGGAAGAAAACCGCACTTTTGCCGCGCCGCGTCTTCCGGGCGAAAAGAAAATGTACGTGCTGGACATGTTCCCATATCCAAGTGCCAACGGACTTCATGTCGGGCATCCGGAGGGATATACCGCGACGGATATCGTCTCGCGTTTCAACCGAATGAACGGCGTTAGCGTGATGCACCCCATGGGCTGGGACGCTTTTGGACTTCCGGCGGAGCAGTACGCCAAAAAAACGGGCATTCACCCTCGAATTACCACGGAAAAAAATGTCGCGAACTTTCGGCGTCAGCTGAAAATGCTCGGCTTCTCCTACGATTGGGACCGTGAGCTTGCCACGACCGACGTGGACTATTTTCACTGGACGCAGAAGATCTTCCTCGTTCTTTATGATACGTGGTATGACCCGGAAATGAAAAAAGGCCGTCCGATCAGCGAACTCCCGATTCCGGCAGATGTGAAGGCGGAGGGCGAGGACGCGGTTTGCCGTTTCATTGACGATCATCGATTGGCGTATCAGCAGGAAGCTCCGGTGAACTGGTGTCCGATTCTCGGTACCGTGTTGGCGAATGAGGAAATCATTGACGGCAAAAGCGAGCGCGGCGGTCATCCCGTCATCCGCATTCCGATGCGTCAGTGGATGCTTCGCATTACGGCCTACGCGGACCGCCTGGCGGAGGAACTGGACGAACTTGACTGGCCGGAAAGCGTGAAACTGCTTCAGCGCAACTGGATTGGCCGAAGCACGGGCGGCGAGCTTGATTTCTTCATCGGTTCCGCTTCGAATCCTGACGGCAAACCGTCTCAGGATGAGTATCAGCAGTGGCTTGCCAGCCGCAAGGTCTCAAAATATCCGCGCAAACCGGGAAATGATGTCCTTCGCATCTACACGACGCGCCCCGACACGCTTTTTGGCGCGACGTACATGGTGATTTCTCCGGAACACGCTCTGGTTTCACGTCTCACCACCCCTGAAAACGCGGAGGCGGTCAAGGCTTACTGCGCGGAAGCGGCCGGCAAGAGCGATTTGGACCGAACGGAACTGGCGAAAGAGAAAACCGGTATTTTCACTGGATCTTACGCGATTAACCCCGTCAATGGCGCTCTGGTTCCGATTTGGGTCGCGGATTATGTTTTGGCTGGTTACGGAACGGGGGCGATTATGGCTGTCCCCGCGCACGATACGCGTGACTTCGATTTCGCGAAGAAGTACGAGCTGCCGATTATTCAGGTCGTTGAACCGGTAGTCGGAGAAAACGGCGTGACGGAGGAAATGGCGAGAAAGCTGCGCGACGGCGTTGAGGCGTTCACGGTCAGCGGTACTGCCGTGAACAGCGGGCAATTCAACGGCATGGCAACGGACGACGTGAAAAACGCCGTCGTTTCGTGGCTCGTTGAACTTGGACTCGGTAAAAAAGCGGTCAACTATAAACTGCGCGACTGGCTCTTCAGCCGTCAGCATATCTGGGGTGAGCCGTTCCCGCTCCTTCATGAACTGGACGAAAATGGTCAAAAAACCGGGAAAGTTCTCCCTCTGACGGACGCGGATCTTCCGGTAAACCTGCCGGAGATGGAACAGTTTGACTTTCCGCCGCTTGAAAATCCTGAACCGCCGATGGAGCACGCCCCGCAGGATTGGCTTTTTGTTGAGTTGAACGGCAAAAAGTACAAACGGGAAACCAACTCCATGCCGCAGTGGGCAGGTTCCTGCTGGTACTATCTGCGTTACCTGGATCCGAAAAACGCGGAACGTTTGATTGACCCGGAGATCGAGAAAGCGTGGATGCCCGTCGATCTCTATATTGGGGGAGCGGAACACGCGGTTCTTCACCTCCTTTACGCGCGTTTCTGGCACAAAGTGCTTTTCGATCGCGGATACGTCACGACGAAAGAGCCGTTCCACAAGCTGGTGAATCAGGGAATGATTCTCGGCGAAATGGAGTATAACGCGTTTCAGGCGGAGGACGGCACCTACGTCAGCGCGGATAAAGTGAAGGGGATGCCGGAAGCGGAGAAGGAAAAACTCGCGCGCGTCCGCGTTACGAAAGAGAATGTTGAGAAAGCGGGTGAGTACTTCGTTCTTCGTGCGGATAAATCCATTAAACTGGACAGCAGGGCGTTCAAAATGTCAAAAAGCCGCGGAAACGTCATTAATCCTGACGACGTGGTGAAAGAACACGGGGCGGACTCGCTCCGAATGTACGAGATGTTCATGGGGCCTCTGGAAGCGGTGAAGCCATGGAGTGTCGAGAGCGTCAGCGGCGTGCGGGATTTCCTTGGCCGTGTCTGGAGAATGATCATTGATGAACGCGCGGATGAAATGAAACTTGCGGAAGCGGTTCAGGATGTTGAGCCGAACGAGGAACAGAATCGTGTTCTCCACAAAACGATCAAGGCGGTGCGGAATGACATTCAGACTCTTCAGCTGAATACCGCCATCGCGCGCATGATGGAGTTCCAGAACTTCTTCAGTAAACAGTCCGTTCGTCCGAAAAAGGCGATGGAACAGTTTGTCCTGCTCCTTTCGCCGTACGCCCCGCACATCGCGGAAGAACTTTGGGAAGCTCTCGGACATGGAAAAACGCTCGCGTATGAATCTTTCCCGATGTTTGACGAGTCCGCCATTGCCGCCAGCACAGTGGAAGTGACGCTTCATGTTTGCGGTAAACTTCGTTCCAAAATCCAGCTCCCGGCTGGCACGGACGCGGAAACGACGGAAGCCGCCGCGCTTCAGGATCCGAAATTCCTCCAGTGGATTGAAGGTAAAACGATCGTGAAAAAGATCGTGATTCCTTCCAAAATGGTGAATTACGTGGTAAAATAGGCTTCGAAATAGCTGAAAAAAGCGAAAAAGTGCGTAAAAAATGAAAAAAAGGGGGAAAAGAGCCTCTTTCCCCCTTGACGTATCCTCCCTTTTTCGAGTATAATCAGCGAATATTCAAAACAGCGGGCGAATTTCCCAAGTTTGCCCCTGGTAAATTAGTTCAAAAACCGTTTAACCGATCAAATTGGAATAAATCAAATGAAAGAACAAATTCGCGTTGAAAACGATCTCGGTACCATTTTGGCAAAATGGCTTGCTTTTGCTCAGGAAAATAAAAACCGTCTCATCACGCTCGCTGTCGTGATTCTCGGGGTCATTCTGGGAACGGTCTACTATTTTGAGGCTCAACTGAAGGCCAAAAAAGCGGTTTGGGACGAATACACGAAGGTAACTTCCGAAAATTATGAAAAGCCCGAAGCGCGTACGGAAGCTCTGAAAGCGTTCGTCGCAAAGTACCCGGAATCTCTGGCAGCGGTTCAGGTCTCTTACGAACTGGCTCTCCAGGATATTCGCTCCGCGGATCAGAAACTGGCTGAAAAAGACACTGCCGCCGCGAAAGAACTGCTCACCAGCGCGCAGACGCAGCTGAACGCTCTTTTGGCTGGCGAAACCCTCCCGCAGGTTACGCAGATGGCTAAATTCGCGCTTGGCAAAGCCGCGGAAGGAATGGCCAAAGTCGAAAAACCCGAAGAAAATCTGAAAGCGGCCCAGAATTACTATGCGGCTGTCGCGATGCAGAACGACGCTTATGGCAAAATGGCTCAGGACATCCTTGCCGCTTTCAAGCGTGAAGAAGCGAATATCGCGGCTCTGTGCGTCGCTCCAGCTCCGACCGTAACCGCGGAAGAAGCTGCTCAAAGTCAGGAAGAGAATATGGCTCTTGACGCTCCGGCTCCTGAAGCTGTCGCTGCTCCGGCCCCTGCCGCTGAAACTGCTCCGGCCCCTGCCGTTGAAACTGCTCCGGCCCCTGCCGCTGAAGCCGCTCCGGCCCCTGCCGCTGACGCCGCTCCGGCCCCTGCCGCTGAAACTGCTCCGGCCCCT
>JAFQUP010000016.1 GCA_017408405.1 Thermoguttaceae bacterium | reverse complement strand
GGAAGATTCCTGCACGATATTCGAGCCTGTTTATTCGAGAGGTGTGGCTACAAGTCGTGACGCATGGTGCTACAATTTTTCTAAAGACGCAGTTTGGGAAAATATTCAAAATTCTATCCGATTTTACAATCAGCAAGTCGATGATTATGCCATTGTCCGACAAGAACGTAATGTAGAAGTAGAAGATTTTATCGATACAGATTCGACAAAATTTTCATGGGATAGAGCACAGCGTTTCGATATTGCAAAAGGGAAAAAATACACGTTTAATCCAGATTCGGTACGCTTATCTATTTATCGGCCATTCTGTAAACAAACTGTTTATTTTAATAGAGAAATGAACAACTGTGTTTACCAAATTCCCAAACTCTTCCCCACGCCGGAGCATAAGAATTTGGTGATTGGGGTTCATGGTTCAGGTGGAAGTAAAGACTTTTCCTGCTTGATTACAGATACGATTCCTGACATTCAGCTTCTCTTCAATGGGCAATGGTTCCCGCTCTTTTGGTACGAAGAAGAGTCGTCTGGACAAGGGAACATGTTCTCCGAGGCGGAGGACGGGTACATTCGCCATGATGGCGTGACGGACGGGATTTTGGAACGCTTCCGCACGCACTGCATGGATCCGAGTATCGGGAAAGAGGACATTTTCTACTTTGTCTACGGTTACCTTCACGACCCGAATTACCGGACGAAGTTCGCGGCGGACCTGAAAAAGATGCTTCCGCGTCTCCCGCTTGTCGGGAGGAGTGAATTCTGGGCGTACTCCAAAGCCGGCCGTCAGCTTGCCGACCTTCATCTCAATTACGAGACGCAGGCTCCGCTTCCGGAAATTTTCGTGGACATCCGGGGCGATAATTTCCGTGTCGAGAAAATGTTCTTCCTGAACAAAGAGCTGAAAGACACGATCATCGTCAATCCGCACATTGCCGTCCGAAACATTCCGCAAATCGCGTACGAATACGTCGTCAACGGCAAGTCGGCGATCGAGTGGGTCATGGACCGCTACCGAGTCGTCAAGGACAAGGACAGCGGCATCCTCAACGACCCGAACGAGTACAGTACGGACCCGCGGTACATTCTGAAACTTCTCCTCTCGGTCATCACCGTGAGCGTGCGTACGGTCCAGATCCTCCGCTCCTTTCCGTACGTGCGTGAGGAAGGACGATTTGAGAAATAACGGAGTCTTTTCTCCAGTCAGCAAAGCAGTGAGCCGTTTTTAGCCGGCTCATTGCTTTCTTTCTCTTTTTCCCGCCCGCCAGAGTTGGCGGTTTCCAGAACAAAGAATCGGAACGGATTCCGGCTACGGAAGCACTTTCACATTCAGAACTTTTCCGTATCCGGAACCTCCTCTTGGGGGCGTGTTTTCATAATCCGGATTAAGCGAGAGCCTCACTTCTTTCACGAGCTTTTCCGGTTCAGGGTAAGGTTCTCCCTTTTCGTTTCGGATATTTCTCAATTCGATATTCTCCACGACACACGCGGCATCATGCATAAAGATTTCCAGCGGCTCGAGTCTTTTCCCGTCCGGTCCGAACTTTCCCCAGCGGAAGGCTGCGGATTCCGGGCCGACGTAAAAGAGGCACGGATGTCCATTTTCACAGCCGGAAGCGACCGTGAGGTTTTCAAAGGTAAGGTTTCGCGCGTTTGCCAGAATGCTGAATGGAGCGATTCCCCCAATGTCGCCGGGACGCATGGCACCGTAGAAATTCTCTTTCCAGCTTTCGCGGAACGGCCCGGTCAGCGCCGTCTGAATGTTGTCGAAATAGATATTATCGAGCGTTCCAACCTGGCAGGTGTGCTGGGCGCCGGCAGGAGACTGCGCGTACATTTTGAAGTAATTAAACCCTTTGATATTCCGAATCACGACGTTTGATATTGGGCAGTCAATGGTCGTTCCATCCGGATATTTCAGGACACCGGGCAAAAGGCGGATATCCTTGAGGGAACCCCGGACGGACTGGCAATCCTGAATCAGCACGCGGTTAATTGGTCCCAACGCGGGTCCGCTCTGCGGCCAATCCCACGCGTTAAGCGCGATGCAGTCGTCACCGGTACGCACACAGTCCAGTTTCTGGATGACGGCACGCTCAAGCGGCCCGTTAAAATGCACGCCGTCACAGTTTGTCTCAACGGAAATGTCCGAGACAAAAACGTTTTTCGCGTTCGAGACATGAATGGCAAACGGCGCCCCCTTTTCCACCCGAACCTTCGTGATGGAAAGATTCGCCACGTTTGAAAAAAGCAGAACGCCCGCGGAGCCTGGGATTGAATGTTTTTCGTCGGAAGCGCCGTAATGCTCACTTCTCACCCTGCTCTCCTGCGACCAGATTCCGCCGGTAATGACCAGGTCCGAGTCTCTCGAAGCATCATCCTCAAGATAAACCGGGCGAATTCTTCCGGGCAGCATATTCCGATTTCGCACCAGGCAGGTTCTCAGCGTCGGAATGGCGTGAATCCTCGCCTCCGGGTCAGCCTGAATCACGCAGCCAGAATCCATCATCAACGGCGCGTCCAGATAATAGATTTCCTCGGACTTCGGCAGGTAAACGCCTTTATGCTTATCCAGCGCGGCCTGAATCGCGGGACGCCAAATTTTGAATTCCTTCCCGTCAATCATCTTTTTTTCGGTCAGCGGCTCAAAATCCCGGACACTCGGCAGGTTCTTCAATTCCGGGTATCTGATTAAGGACTGAAGATCTTCCACAATCGCTTCTTTTGAAAGACGGGACGAATTGGTTTCCTGCGCCGCAAGAGGCAGAATCAACAGGAAGAGAAAGGCGGGAAAGATAAAAAGATATTTCATAAACGCTCCCTGGAAATACACGAAAGAAGAATTGAGACCAAAAGCAAACGCCTCCCGCACCGCGCGGGAGGCGCGAAATCATGGCTCAGACAGCTTTTCGTCCGCTAAGCAGATCGTCATATTCAGAAATATCGATGAGGTAGATCTGGCGTCCGCCGTCATGCGCAGAATCAACCAGGACCTTGCGTCCGTCACGGCTCGCGCGCGGGTGAAGGTCGCACCGCCATTCACCTTTGAAATCTTTACCAAGATAAAAATCGCCCAGCGAAATTTTCGTTTCAGTCGGCAAATGGAAAAGGAACGGATGCTGATACCGCTCCTGATCCGGGTAGGTGTCGTTCAGAATCCATTTCTGATCGGTGAAAGGCAGGTAAGAGACGTGACCGTCCACTTTCATGATGTCCGCCCCAACCGGAGAAGTATTTTGAGTTTTGTCCTCAAAAACGTAAAATCGGTTTCCGTGCGTCGGACGGTTCGCGTACGCGATAATATGCGTCGGATCACGCCAAACCAGATGAGAAGTCATGTTGAAGGGATTCAAAACGTAAATGTCGGACCCATCCGCGTTCGCCGTCATCAACCGCGTCTTCCACCCTGCCCAGCGCGGCGTAATTTCGTCTTCCCCGCGCCACCGATGAAGGAAAAGAAAACGCTTGGAGTCAGGCGCGATCAGGATATGATTGAACCAGTGTTTCGCGCCTTTTGAGTACCCGCCGTCCGGCACCATGTCCGCCACATCCCGGAAGGAGAAAAGAAGTTTCGTTTCTCCTGTCCGAAGATCCATTTTCCAGATTCCGGCATTATCCGGCGCGGCAACATTCGCGTTTTTATCTGGAATCCCGCAGTATCCGTAACCAGGGCGCGTATCGTTCAAACGCGCGAAATCAGGAAAAAGAGCGTACTCGCCATTCGGCGCCAAAACATACGCCGCGTGGGGGAGTTCACGATATTTGCCGGTAGCCGGGCAATAGACATGAGCAAAGAAACGGTCTCCGTCCCGGTCATTCCAGACCACCTCCGCGTCTTCAAATTTCTCACGTCCGGGAATCCACTGAAACATTGGCCCCTGCTGCCAGTTCCAGGCGACGGAAGAACCAATGGGAGTCCAGCGATTATTGTCCTGAAGATCAATCAGTCCAACCTGAATCCGATCCGTCGGTTCCGGCGAACGATGGTGGAAATCCACTTCGAGACTGGTGACGAAACGATCCGTCGGGTCAAAGTGGAGTTGATCATAATACGCGCCCCAATGATACTTCGGGCCTTTAGTCAACTGGGTAACAGGCGCTTTGGGATTCGGACGCAATGGAGAAAATTCGGGGCTCCGCGCTTCTTGAGCCTGCGCAAAACGGGCGGCAGTTCCCAGTGAACTCAAAAACGCGGCACTTCCTAGTGCCGAAGAGGAAAGAAAGTCACGTCGATTCATGGTCAACTCCTTGGAATGGTTCAATTAAACAGTAAGCCTGATTTTGAAAATACTTATCCCGGGTAATTTCCACTTACGAAAACCAGGGAACAGAAACATTTACTCAATTCTTAAAGTCTTTTCCTCATCCAGCGTCAGAGCGGGCGGCAATTCCAGCCCTTCCAAATGCTCCGGAGTAAAGAAACGGCTCAAATCATAGTACTCAAAAGGTCCGGAAAAACCTTCGAGAGACGAAAACGCCAGATTTGACCGCGCACCAACCCCCGTGGAAAGCGGCGACGAGATCCAGCAGTCCACCCCCGCCTCACGGCAAAGAGCCAGAATTTCCTTTGCCTTCTCAAAACCGCCGGCACGCATGGGATTAATCTTTACGGTCTTAGCGCTCCCCAGTTTCAGCGCGGCAGCGACAATTCCCGGCGAAGTCACGCTCTCGTCCAAACAGAGCGCGCAGGTCAGCATTCCCTGAAAA
This sequence comes from Thermoguttaceae bacterium, assembly GCA_017408405.1. GTDB lineage: Bacteria > Planctomycetota > Planctomycetia > Pirellulales > Thermoguttaceae > RGIG3701. The sequence goes on along the minus strand of JAFQUP010000016.1, from coordinate 23,882 downwards.
GAGGCATCTTCCACCAGTTCATCCGCGGGAAACGGCTGCTCCATCATGAAAGGAAAGAAGTCCCTCAGCTGGAAAAGAGTATCGTAATTCGTGACGCCAAGTGCCCCTTCAAAGTCAAGATGGAAAGATGAATCCGGATTCTCCTGACGTACCGCGCGAATGACCGCGATATCCCAGCCGGGACGAACTTTGAATTCGAGATGCACATACCCCGAATCGTAGAAATTACGCACCTGATCGAGAAATTTATTCGCTTCCGGATACCCGTCTTCATCCAGCGGCGGCTCGTCAATTGAGGTGAACACCTGCTGGGAAACCGGTTCACCGCCGAGAACCTTCACCAGCGGAACGCCCTTTTCGGCAGCCTGAAGGTCAAACCAGGCCATCTCCGCCAAAGCGTAAATAACCGGATTCCGCGACCACTTGCCAAGCAGTTTCCTGAGTGACTCCGTGTCCGAAACGCTCCGATTTGCCAAAAGCGGAATAATTTGTTGTTCCAGCGTGAGTGCCAGCGCGGGAAAATCAAGGTCAGGAAAAAGAGTATTGGTAACCTCCGCGCGGCCTGTTCCGGCTCCAGATTCAAGCGAGAGAATAATCGATTCAAATTTCGGTATGGTACCAAAAGCCGAATGAAGCGGTTCAAGAAAGGGGCGTTCAATAAAATTAATGCTTGAGCGTTGAATCTGCATAAGGGACGGTCCTTAAAAAAAGGGAAATTAAAAACAGGAAGGAATACGTGGAAATCCACTCAGGAACCGCGAAAAGTTCACGATTTCCACTTTCGTTTCTTTTATTTTACTCATCTTCCGCAAAAAGTCAATCCTTTCCCGAAAAAACTTTTTTCGTCTTGACAAATCAGGAAAAAAAGAGTAAAATGCCGTACCTTTTGGCCTTTCCTGAAACCATGAAAGCCGGAGGCACGGACGACGGACAGATTTTAAGGTTCAATCAGAAACAGGAAGTACCTCAAAATCGTCCGCAAACGTTCAACGTTCGGAAAATCATTCCATTCAGAATGGATTTTCATTTTGGGACACTCTGTTTTCGGATAAAGCAAATTTGAATAGATTTTAATTATTATGAAATGTCAAAAATGCGATAAAAAAGCGGTCCTCCACCTTTCGGATTTGACCGGCGGAAAACCGGTGGAAATTCATCTTTGCGCGGAACACGCGCAGGAATACCTGTCCCAAAATCAGGGCGGAGCGCAGGAACAGGTTAATATGGCGTCTGCTCTGGCTACTCATTTGGCACAGCAAATGGCCTTCACAAAAGCCTCAAATGAATTTTCCAAGACAGATCAGGAAACCTGTCCCATGTGCGGAATCACCTTTTTCGAATTTCGGACAAGCAGCAAATTCGGCTGTCCAAATGACTATGAAGTTTTCAGCCGCCAGCTGCTTCCAATGCTCATGAATATTCATGGCGAAGAGCGTCACACTGGAAAAGCTCCGAAACACTCCTCCGAAGAAACAAGTCAAAAACTGGCTGAACTGATTCATATGCGCCAGGAAATGGCGGAAGCTATTTCAAACGAAAACTACGAAAAGGCTTCCGTTCTGCGTGACCAAATCAAACAGCGTGAAAGTGAGGCAGGTATCGCATGACAATTGACGAACTGGTTCAATCTCAAAGAGAGTGGCTTCGAAATGACGGTCCTGAATCCTCTATCGTCGTTTCCTCGCGAATTCGCCTCGCGCGAAATCTCGCGGCATTCCCATTCATCTCAAAACTTTCGGAAGAGGACCGAAGAAGAGTCATTGAAACGCTCCGAAAAGCCGTCCGAAAAACCACTTTCGGACAAAACTGCACTCTCTTCTCCATGAACGACTTAAGCAGCCTGGACCGTAAACTCCTTGTCGAGTGCCACCTGATCAGCAGGGAACTGGCAGACGCGGAAGGATTGCGAAGTGCCATGATTTCCGCGAACGGACAGTTCAGCCTGATGTTCATTGAAGAGGATCATCTCCGAATGCAGTGCATCAAAAGCGGTTTTTGCCTTTCTGAGGTCTGGCGTGAAATCAATGAGCTGGATGATCAAATTGAGAAAAACGCAGTCTACGCCTGGAATCGGAAGCTGGGATACCTGACGGCATGTCCAACCAACGTCGGAACCGGTATGCGCGTGAGCGTAATGCTTCACCTTCCGGCACTGGGACTCACCCGACAATTCACGAAAGTCCATAACAGCCTCCAAAAAATCTCTCTTACCGTCCGTGGTCTCTATGGAGAAGGCTCTCAGGCTTGGGGCGATTTCTACCAGATCAGCAATCAGGTGACCCTCGGAGTAACGGAAGAGGAACTCATTCAGCAGGTTCAGGATGTGGTCCGCGCCGTCATCGGATACGAAGAAAAAGCTCGCGAATTCCTTCTCACGGAAAATCGTGAACGCTTGGAAAACGGTATCTCTGAGTGCCTCCGAATGATTCGGAACAGCAGCGAAATGAAACCGCAGCCAACGCTTCAATGTCTTTCCGCGATTCGACTTGGAATCAATCTTGGACTGGTCAGCGACATTCCGATCGAAACGGTCAATCAGCTCATGCTTCAAATCCAGCCCGCCTATCTTCAGTGGATCTACGGCGGAGTGGAATCCTCGCTGGACGGAAACGAATTTCGATCTCAATACCTGAAAAAACATCTTTTAAAAATTCTGGGATAAGATTTTTTAGACCAGCCGGCTCTCGATTCATTATCTCAAAACTTTTCAGAAAATTTGGGGCTGAAATCAGCCCCTTTTTCAATTCCTCAATTCAAAACCGGTAATACTCAACCGTTTTACGAAGACCTTCCAAAAGTCCTGCCCGCGGTTCATATTTCAGCAACTCGCGCGCGGCGGAAATGTCTGCCCTGCTCTCAAGAATGTCTCCAACTCTCGGCGGAAGATGCTTCGGCTCGATTCGCGTTCCAAGAATCTCATTCAAGGTCGAGACAAGCGTAAGAAGATCCGTTGAGGCTCCATTCGCGATATTGAAGACCTTTCCGGAAACGTCCTTTGCCGGTGCCTCACTCGCTAAAAGATTCGCGTCCACAACATTGGAAACGAAAGTAAAATCTCGCGATTGCCTGCCATCCCCAAAAATCGTCGGAGCCTCACCTCGAAGCATCGCCGAAATAAAAAGCGGAATGACTGCGGAATAAGGACTTTTCGGATCCTGGCGAGGACCAAAAACATTGAAGTATCGCAAACGCACCGTTTCCAGCCCATACGTTTCAGCAAACGCCTGAAGATAAAGTTCCGCTGCCAGCTTGGACGCGCCATAAGGCGAAATCGGCGCGGGAAGAATTGATTCCGGTGTCGGACAAACTTCCGTATCTCCATACGCGCTGCTCGACGCGGCATAAACCACTCGGCGCACACCTGACCGACGTGCCGCGTCCAAAAGTTGAACCGTTCCCGTAACACACGCCTCATGAACACGCAATGGATGCTCCACACTCAGCGGAACACTCGCCAACGCCGCTTCATGAAAGATAATCTCCGCGCCGTCAACTGCTTTTGAGACTATTTCTGAATCCGTAAGCGCCCCTTCAATGAGTTCAATATTAAAAGAAGCGAGATAAGGCGAAATATTGTGTTCAAAACCGGTTGAGAAATTATCCAGTACCCGAATCGTATCCGGTTCCTGACCGTTTTCCATTTGCTCTTCTCTCCTGGAAACCAGTCTTTCGACAATATGCGAACCAATGAAACCCGCCCCGCCCGTTACGAGATATGTCGTCATTTTCGTATTTCCTGAAAATCTATGTTTGAGTTAAGCCGTTAAAATGTCCACTTTCCACTCTTTAAGTATCGTCTTAATTTCAGAAATCCATTCATTTGAACCCGAAAATTTTTGCGTCTCCAAAATTTTATCATAAAGAACCTGAAGAAATCCGTGCCGAAAAACTCTCCCAACCTCCTTCAACTGAACGACCAACTGAAGCATTTCAGCCAACTGCCCAATAGAAAGCGGAATTATCCTCTGCTTCTTTCCCTCATATTCATATTTAACCGCCGTCCAGAATGTGTTAGCGGTATCCCGATGAATTGAGGGAGCAACGAAGAGACAATAAGCCGGTTTACCAGGATGACGCAGTTCATAATCTCTTAAATGCCTTTGCACCGGCTGTCCCTCATTGAACCATTGATCTCGCCTGTTCAACATCGTAACTTCACAGATACCAACAAAATTTTCATACTCACATTCCATATCCGGAACACCTGCCGGAGCAGTAAATGTCGGTTCATTGTCATCTCCCTGCGGCGCGTTCGTTTTAATCAGAACAGCATCATTCAGGATATTCAATGCTTTGTACACATATTTTTCCAAAGCAATACTGGAAGGCTCCGGAAGTTTTCGGATATTTTGCAGTTTTTCAATAACTTCCTGAATTTTTTCCCGTTCCTGCAGATTGTTTTTTTCCACCTGGAACTGCAATTCCATCCTTAACAAACGTAATTCTCCGATCTGTTTTTTAAGTTCGAGAAGATTATCAGAAAACCGCATATCCGTCACGGATTCCAAATGAAGCTGTTTTTGAAGAAACTGAATATCCCCAAAGATATTTCTGGCAATTTCCCCCATCTTCTCCAGATTTTCCCATGGTAAAGTATAAGCGGAAAGAGTCATCATATGTTCCAGATACATTGCCGCAGATGGAAATTCCTGGGCACTGCCGTCTTCCTGCTTAAGTAAATTTTCCAATTCCACACGCCGACGCGGTTCAAGATCCACGTAGAATCCACCTCCTCGAATATACACAAATTTAGTGAGACGAAAATACCGAATCGCGTTATCAGCGTAATCCCTGACATTTCCTTTCGTTGCATTTTTAAAACCTTTAAGATAACTACTCTGAAATGTATCGGCAAAGTGATTCTGTTCCTGTTTCGTCGGTAACGCTTCTAATTTACAGCGAAAATCCAAAAGCTGTTCTGCCTGAGTATCAATATCACGATAATTCGTAAGCGAAAGAGCAAAAATTCCAAATTCTCTTTTAGAAATCCCCTTTTCCTTCAAACCACGTAAACGACATAATTCATTAACCTTACCAATCAGACGCAATACAGCGATAAAGGGTTTCACATTATACCCATCCTTTTCCGAAAAATCACTGGAAAGTGGATTTGGATATTGCCACTTAACCAAACTCTTAAAACAAAAATCGTCTATTTCCATTCTGCCGGAAAGTAATTCTTTTCCCAATTCTGTAATTATAATCCGCTGCTCAAAAATAAACGCAAGTCCCGCTTTTTCTAACGGTTTAAAAGAAGTTCGCCCTCTCATGGCAGGATCAACATATCTTTTTGCTTCAAAAATTTCTTTTGCTTCTTCATAACTCATTGGACGAGAAGATTGAAGCAAAGCAGTCTGTTCTTCATTTAATCCATTATCTTCAGGAATATAAAGTCGTTCCTGAATTAGCATTATCTGAAAGCGGATTTGATTCTCATGGTTCCAAATTTCTCCATCCAATTGGCTAAGAACCTTCAGAAAATCCTTCAGTCGGTAAGGATTTCGCACTGTTGTGGACATACTCCATATTTTTTGAGCCATTCGGACGCCTCCTTAATAATTGGTAATTAAAACTTCACAACTGGACCGCGTTTTATCTTTAGTCTGATAATTGGAATTAGCATAATGAAAATCAAGAAAGTGTATGCGATATTTTTGTTGCTTATCAATCCAATCCAAAAGAATTCGATTTTCCTTTCCCTTGCTGTGAAGCACATTGGAAAGCGCGAATCGAATTCCCCTTCGATCAAGTCCATTAAGGAAATTCAAAAGATCCATCTCATCTTTTTCATTCCAGCCATTCTGTTCATTATAGGTAGCACAGGTAATTAAATATGGAGGATCCACATAAACAAAATCTTCTTCCGAATACTGAGAAAAATCAACATCACGAAAATCCGCATACGAAAAGAAATAATTTCCATCTTGAAGACGTTTCATGAACTCAATCAGCTTGGATTTCATCTGTATATTAAAATCCCGTTTCCCCACAGGAAGATTAAACTTCCCATGCCGATTAAAACGCATTTGATTATTAAAAGCAAAGACAATTAATACATAAAGGCGAATAAAGTATTCTGAATCCTGCTTTTGAATACAATTAAAATCCTCCCGCATATTAAGAAAAGGAATTTTATTGAATTCAGTTAAACCATCTGAACCATTACAGGCATAATACTCATATCCATATCGTGACGAATCAGAAAGACCATATTGAACTATTAGTTCCGATATTCTCTCAAGAACTTTTGTAATTTCCAATTGTTGAAATGCCCGAAGAAGACCTATCAGAAACCTGTTATTATCATTAAAATATATGCGCTCCGCACACGCATTAATCCCCACATTACATCCGCCGCAAAATAAATCCATGAAATTTCGACTCGTTACCGGCAAAATCGGAAGAATTTGCGGAAGCAAACGATATTTTCCGCCAAGATAATTCAGCGGCGATGGAATTTTCACAATATTTTCAAAGTTATTTAATATTTGCAAGGAAAAGCCTCTCCTCATTTTCTGGATGCCAGGATCTACCAGTCGAAAATGCTTTATAATTTGTAGAAAAAACTTGGACTTCGCCTCTCTTTGAAAGGATTGAAAGAAGCTCCGTGTCTGTAATCTTCGCGTTCGAACGGGCATTTCCGTTCTCCGCCATATTGTTATACGAAACCAAAATATAGCGTGCTTTGATATTTTGAATCAGTTCATCGAACACCGCGGCAGCCTCTCGGGTACAGTATCTGCTCTTCAAATGATTTCGGTCCATTTTACGAGCCTTTCCGAAAACTTTCGGTTTCTCCCACCGGGCAACATTTTCCAAAAGATGATACGTATCACAGTATTGTCGAGAATTGTACGGCGGATCAATATAGACCAAATCCGCCGAAACCTTAAGAACCAGGTCATTTGCGTCTTCATTGAAACATTGATTCCCAAGAGTCCTGAATGAAGGCTGAAAGGCAGGCATGAAAAGCTCAAGGCAGGAAAGTCTGTCCTCTTTACTGCGCCATGCATCATAATGACCACAAGTATTGGCAATGCGGTCTATCCCGTAAAGCAGTGACGCGATCAGTACCGCTCTCTCTCGAAACGTAAGTTCTTTTTCTTCATACTTTTTTTCAATATCTTCCCGTATCGCACCAATATTTCGGCATACCGCACTGCTAAAATAAGTATCTCCGAAATTTTCCGACATATAGTTCTCTTCGGAAACATTCAACTGATTGTATTCGGTCAGGAATGCCGCAAGTTTCTTTTCGTCAATTTCTCCCCTCCCAAGCCACGCGGCATGGCAGAGATAATTGGAGTAAAGAATGTCATTCGTCATCAGTTTTTTTCCTGAAAAGGAAGAAGCAACGACTCCCGTCCCAGCAAATAAATCAAGAATGGAATCCCAATTGGTGGAGCAGTTCTGTTCGACAACCTGATGAATAAATGACAGGAGACGATATTTGCTTCCAAGATAACGCCGATTATTTATATCCAGAGTTTTCAGATTGTCTTCAAAAAGTAAAAACTGCTTTTCCTCTGCCATTCTTTCATCTCCGGAAACAATTTTCTTTCAAAAATTCAAACGCGCGAATTGCCGTTTCCGTACCAGCGGCACTGGATCGGCTCAACTCAAGAAAGATTCCGCCGGAATACGAAATGGAATCCAGAGCGGTTAAAAACTCTCCGTAGTCAATCCCGCCTTCACCAGGAAAAAGATGCTCATGAATCCCGCGTACCGCATCCTCAAAATGGATATTGATCAGTCGTTCCTTCTGGCGCTCAATCCAATACGGTATCGTCTCATTCTGACAGAATAAATGCCCAACATCCAACGTCAAATAAAGCCCTGGCGGAGTGAAATCCAGAAGTCTTTCAAACTTCTCCATCGTGTTAACGAACATTCCCGGCTCCGGCTCAAACGCGATCCGAACCCCTCTCTCCGAGGCAAAATCGAGCAAAATCGCCAGCTCTTCCCCAAGACGTTTCCAAAGGCTATTCTCCTCCTCCAGCAGGTGTCCCTCTTCATCCATCAAGGCACCTCCCGACCAAATGGAAACGCAGTCACTCCGAAGAATCCGAGCCAACTCTACTGCCCGAAAATAGTAGTTCCTCCTCAAACGGCGGTTTTCCGGAAGAGGATCAAGCAGATTGGGAAAATGCTTTTTCCATGGGTTCAAAAGATAACGCGCGCCAGTTTCAATCACACTTTTTAAAGAATGCGCTTGAAGTAAAGAGGCAATACGCCATGGGTCCAGCCTCCAAAAAAAATCCCCATCTCTTCGCTCAAGAAGATCATGATCAAGCGTGATCGCAATCCCTTCATAACCAATTCCTGAAAGCAGACTGACCACATCACTCAATGAATGATGGGCCAGTCCGTTCGTATTAAAACCCCAAAACATAAAATCACAGATTCAAATTCGGGTCATTGAAAATATCCAATCCTTCTTCCTGCTTCGTTGCCTCATCCAGTTCTTTCGCCTCAATGCCAACCGCCGGAGGAGCTGGCGTTCCGCTGTCTCCAGCATTTTCAGAAAGCGCATCGTCCGTCAAAGCGTCATCAGATAAAGCATCGGCTTCTTTCTTCTCGGCCTCGTCATTGGCGTCTGTGCCTTCAGCAGATTCGCCATCGTCTTCGCCGTCGTCCTTTTCCGCATCGTCCGCTCCATCAGCAGCCTCCGCGTTGGAATCCTCTGAATTTTCACCATCAGCCTCTTCCGACTCCTTCCCCTCCTCATCATTCTTCTTCAGCAGGAATTCTTTCGGCAGGAAAAGAAGCGCGTCATTCTCTCCATTAACCGCGGCAGGGAGAACCAAGCGTAAAAACTCAACCTTTTCCAAATTCGGCGCATTGAAAATCAAAACGTCCGTAAACGACTCTTCCGCCGCCTTCTGGTCCATGCTGTCCGCCTGATCCGGAACCTGGTATCTCAGTGTGCGATAAAGATTTTCCTTGTCGTCAAAAAGCTTCACGGCAGGACTTCCTTTGGCCCCCCACCCCGGAACGTCCATAAGTTTTCCGTCTTTGTTCACATTTCGAACTTCAATCTTAATGAAACAGCACTTCTTGTCCTTATCTTTCGCGCGCGTATTTGGATTCCAGGCGCTTAACGGTGCCGTCTCAATCCTTCTGATCATAACCTGCATACTGTCAAAAGTACACGATTTGGGATTTCCGCCTTTTTCATCCAGCGGACAGCGATAACCTGCCGAAAGCCATTCCTCCGGAATAAACGGATGAGCGGCCTTAGCCGAATCTCCCTCTCCTGCCTCAGAGTCAGAGTCCTCGGCCTCCGAAACTCCTTCCTCTTCACCTTCCTTTGAAGCCTCCTCGCCATCGGAACCTTCTTCGCCACTCTCCGGCACGGTCACAGCCGCCTCGTCCTGCGGAGTTTCCGCTTTGTTGCCGTCCGAACCTGAGCAGGAAACGATTACCAAAATTAAAACCGCCAACAAAATGACCACCGCGGTAGCAATGACACAAATCATGAAATTCCGCTTTTGAATTTCCTTTTTTGTCAGCGGAAGTTTTTCTTCCGCCATATCATCCTCCGCGGGCGCAGACGTTTTCGGAGTACCGCGCCGGGCAGAACGTCCAGTTGCCGAAAAACGCGCGGTTCCGCCGCGCACAGGAGTTTTCGGAGCTGAAGATGCCTCAAAATCAAACGCTAAAGAAGATACTTCCTCCGAATCATCTTCGTCTACTTCAACCATCTGCACTTTTTTCACCGAAGGAACAGAAGCTGGCTTGGCAGAAACAGATACCGCTTTGGCAACAGGAGGCTTCTGCTTCGAAACCGCGGAAACAGGCTGAACGACTGGAGGCGCTTTAACTGATCCGGCAGGAACCGCGGTCCCCATCGGAATAGCAGCCGTCTCCGGCGGGAAAAGACCTTTCACGTTTTTCGCGACAGACCATTCCGTATCCGTATCCCTGCGGACCGGATCATTAGGAGCAATTCGCTTTTCCTCTGCCAACTGCTTTAACTGCTGTGAGGTGAAAGGACCGATCTCCTGACCGGCCATTTTATAGTACCATTTCACTGCCATGAGCGACCTCTACTTAACGTTCATTTATTATCTGGGACCCAAAGCTCAAAATATCCAAGTTCTCTCTATATATGATAATCTGAAATGACAAAAAATAAAGGGCCTGCCGGGAAAAAATTAAAAAGTTTTTGAAAATTTACAAAAATTTCCCGTTTTAAGTGAAAAAATAGGCAAGCTCTTCCATACCTTCCCCGTTTCACTGTCCTTCAATCTTATTTTTCCCCAAAAAACGCCAATCCTAAAAAATCAACCTCCTAAAAATAGACAAAGGACGACTCTTAACCAGAAGCCGTCCTCAATTACTTAATATTTTCTTTCAAAACGAAAAAGCACTTACGCCTCAAAACTCACAAAACGTTCATTTTCAGAGGTAAATACCTTTCCGCCTTCTTTCGTTTAACGTGATTTCCAAAGAATATCGCGCTGAATAAAACGAATCTCCACAAACGCGAGAACATTTCTGACAGCATCCGAATCAGGATCCTGAATCAGGTCGGCAGGTTTTTCGTCACTTTCGTTTTCAACAGTAATGAATTTGCAGCGGTCAAGCGCGTCATTCCCACAGACTTTTTTCAGTTGATTCTGCATCGCGAGAACCGGTTTTTTCTGAGCCTCGGACCCAATCACGATGCAAGAGACCTGAGAAGCCCAATTGGGATAAGAAAACGTATCAGTGAAACGAACTCCCTTGAGATTTTTGGGCGGACTAACGATAAAGAACCCTTTGACATCACCTTGAGAAGATTTGGCCTTCTTGCGCTTGACCATAGGATTCCAATCCGCGTTGGCAAAATAGGCCGCCATCATTCCGCCATATCCCACGCCTCCGACGCAAAGTTTGTCGATATTAAGATTTCCCGCGTTATTCTGCTGCATAAGAAATCTCTTCAATGCAGGCATATCAGCGGCGATAACCGCCTGCATATCCTGGAGCGTCATGCGTTTTTTAGCTTCAAATTCCTCCGTATCTTCCGGCCCAACCAGCACGCGGTTACTTTTCCCATGCCCTCGAAGGTCAGGGACAAGAACGGCACAGCCGACAGCCTGAAGTTCCTCCGCAAGCGTGAATACGTCTTTTCTTTCCCCGTTCCAGTCATGAAGAAGGATCACCGGAACAGATTTTTTGCCGCGGTTTCCAGGGAAGAATGTCGCGGAAAGTAAAACCCCGTCCGAGGTCTCAAGTTTGGAACCGCTGACTTTTTTAGGCTTTGGAAGCGGCGCGTCCGGATCAAATTCCTCTTCGTCTTCATCCTCGTCCTCTACCCCCTCTTCATCCGCTGCCGCGTCTTCATCCTCCATACCGTCTTCCTCCAAATCCTCGTCTTCATCCTCATCCGCGTAAGCCGCGTTTACGGAATTCTGCGTTTGAAGTGAAACGGGAAGGAAAAAACCTTCGGTAGAAAAGCAAAAAATCGCTAAAGCGGCCAAAAGCAGCATATCAAATCTTTTTTTTGTCATATTTCACCTGATTTTTTTATTTTCTAAAACTCCTGATCTCCATATGAAATTGGATACCATATTATTTTAGCCGGAAATCTCCAATCGTCAACACCTTCCCGCCCAAAACAGGAAAATAATTAACAAAAAAATTTATTTTTCGGGAAAATAATCCGAAAAATGTGAGATTCTACTGTTTTGAACGGTTTTTGTCAATAAGAAATTGCGCCTGATGAATAAAAATTAAAAGATTTCTGCTAAAAAAACCGAAGGGGGGGCTTGCGTAACTGGGAATTTCGTGTAAAATACTACCCTATATTATGCTAATGGCATTTTTATTCTGATTCATCTCAAAGAACACTGTTCCTGAGCAGACTAAATGCCCGTCTCGTTCAGATATTAATGAACGCGGCAGATGCGCGAGAAAAATTGGTGTTTCAAACGCCGAAAAAACATAAACTTAAGGAGGATTAACGATGGCAAACGTATGTAGCTATTGCGGTAAGGGAAAGCAGGTCGGTAACGTGGTTCAGACTCGTGGTCGTGCCAAGTATCTCGGCGGTGTCGGTACGAAAGTAACCGGTATCACTCGTCGTGTCTTCAAACCGAATCTGCGCAATGTTCGCATTTCCACAGAAAACGGCACGCACAAAACCGTGTGCATTTGCGCGCAGTGCCTGAAGAGCGGTGCGGTTCAGCGCGTTGTCAAAGCCGCCCCATTCAAACTTGTCGACACCATCAAAAAATAAGTTTTGATTTTCGCCGTATCGTCTCCTTAAGGACGATCTGCCGCATTAAAATCCCGAAAGTTTTCTTTTTCGGGATTTTTTTGTGTTCCCATAAAAAAAGAGAGTATTTTAACTTTTACGAGATACGGATATTCTCATTTTCGGAAATGTCCGGAAACTTCCGATAACGCTCTCGAAATCATCCGCTTTCAGGGAATTGACTTTTAAAAGTTCATTTAATAAAAAAAGACGGCAAACTGCCGCCTTGGTGGATTAAGATAAATTTTACGGACGTCGGCTTTCACGAATTGCCGCGTCAATGACATCTCCGATCAATTCACCCCAAGTATCCGGATAGTCATGGTAATGATGGTGTCCGTGGTGCGGCGGAGGCGGAGCCGGATGGCCGTGGTGCGGCGGAGGCGGAGCCGGATGGCCATGACGCGGCGGTGCGGGTTTAGCCTGCGGGGGAGCAGGACGCGCCGGAGCGGGACGAACGTTACGAGCCGGAGCGGGACGGACAATACGTCCAGGCCGCTGCGCTGAAACATCAGACGTGAAAACGGAAGACAGTCCCCAAACCAGGGCAAACGCCAGAGCTAGGATCGCCAGTTTTTTCATGTTCAATTCTCCTTTGGAAAAAATACCAATGAAGAAAACGTATTTTCTTCTTCTTTTTCTCAAGTATAGTTCAATCTTCACAAAATTCAAGACCCGTATGTCTTTATTTTTTAAAAAAACTGAAAAAATTTGAGAACATTAACCGAAAAAACGAAAAAAGAAGCTCCGGACAAGAAAGAGAATTAGGCTATTTGCCCAGTTTATTAAAAATGGGAACGTTTTCAAGTGTATTCTGAAATACGTTCCCTGTTTGGAAGTTAAATTTCAAGGTCTGCGACTCTCCCAAATCGCCGCGTCAATCAACCCTCCAACGACCTCTCCCCAAGTCGGCGGAGGAGCCGGATGATGGTGATGAGGCGGAGGCGGAGGAGCCGGATGATGGTGATGAGGCGGAGGCGGAGGAGCCGGACGATGGTGGTGGGGCGGAGGCGGAGCCACATAATGACGTGGAGGCGCGGGTTGAGGTTTACGATACGCTGGCGGAGGCGGAGCCGGGCGGCGATACACCGGGCCTGGACGATGAGGCGGCGGTCCCTGGGCCTGAAGAGTTTCCGAAGTACAGAAAGCCCAAATACCTAAAACAGCCGCAAAGAGGAACGAAAGAATAGTTGATTTTCTCATGACGTTTCTCCTTTAAAGTTGAATGTGACTCAAAACACGGTTCATCTCTTTATGAACCTCTCTATTTCTATTTACGTCAGAAAACAAAAAAAGTTTCATTTTCTTAACTAAAATTACCAAAAAAATCTCATATACTAAAAAACCCGGAAAGAAAAACCTTCCGGGCTAATGATTATTCAGAAATATCTGTCAAAATCATTCATCGTCGTCATCGTCGTCAACCATATCGTCTTTGAAGACACGGCTGGCGAGATAGTACAGAATCGGAGTCGCCACAAAAATCGTGGAGTAGGTACCAACAACAATACCAACGACCATAACGAAAGCAAAACCATGGATCGATTCACCGCCGAAAACATAAAGCGCCAGGGCAACGATGAACGTGGTAATGGAGGTCATGAGGGTTCGAGACAGCGTGCTGTTCAAACTGTTATTGATGATCTCTTTCGTCAACGGCTGACCTTTACCGCGATTTTCACGAATACGGTCAAAAACGACGATCGTGTCGTTCAGCGAGTAACCAATCAGCGTCAGGAACGCGGCCAGAAGCGTCAGACTGATTTTGAAATCGTCGATCATCAGAAAACCAAGCGCGGAAGCCGTCCAGGTACTGAGCGTCACCAAAGCAAGCGCAATACCAATATTGTGCAAAAGCCCCATTGTGGAGGAAATACCGAAACTCAGTTTCAGGAATCGGAACCAAATGTAAAGAACGATTCCCAAAAGGCTGATGAGCATGGCAGCCAAACCCTGCCAGCACATATTACTCGCCACAGCACTTCCCACGGTACTCGCGGCCGGGAAGTAAAGTTCCTTGTCGATGCTTTCCTTCATTGCGCTGAAGAATTTCTGTGCTTCCTCAAGCGACATATTTACGTGAACCAGCCATTCTTTTTCCGCGACTGCTTCCTGTTCAGAAGTCATGACCGTTTTGTCCATATTGGTCACGATAAATTGAGTACTTTCCGAAAGACCCTGTTTCTGAATCTGGTCCTGAATGAAACTCGTCATATACTCCAAATTATGCTTTTCGGTCGGGAAGGAAACTTTCACCGAAATCATTCCAGCAGGAATATTCACATAACGAACTTTCACGGCAGGAGCCGGAGCAGCGTCAGCGGCAGGAGCCGGAGCGACTTCAGCGGCAGGAGCCGGAGCAGCGTCAGCGGCAGGAGCCGGAGCAGCGTCAGCGGCAGGAGCCGGAGCAACTTCAGCGGCAGGAGCCGGAGCAACTTCAGCGGCAGGAGCCGGAGCAGCGTCAGCGGCAGGAGCCGGAGCGACTTCAGCGGCAGGAGCCGGAGCAACTTCAGCGGCAGGAGCCGGAGCAGCGTCAGCAGCAGGAGCCGGAGCAGCGTCAGCGGCAGGAGCCGGAGCAGCGTCAGCGGCAGGAGCCGGAGCAGCGTCAGCGGCAGGAGCCGGAGCAACTTCAGCGGCAGGAGCCGGAGCAACTTCAGCGGCAGGAGCCGGAGCAGCGTCAGCCTGAGCAAGAAGATTCAGGACGAGCATCTGTCCCATCGGATTCACGAAATAAGCACTGGTATTGGTCGGAGCGGCATCAGCGGGCGCAGCGGGAGTGGCCGGAGCGGTTTCCGCGGCAGGAGCAGCGGGAGCAGCTTCAACAGCCGGAGCGGTTTCCGCGGCGGGCTGGCCAAGGATCTCAAACTCAACTTTACGAGTTAAAAGTTTGCCAGGATAGGCTTTGTTAAGCGCGTCCTTAAATTCCGCGATATTTCGAGTGGTTTCAGTCAGGACATCCGCTTCCTCGCCAGCAGTCTGTTTCGGCATCGGAGCGACAATACTGTATCGGCGCTTGAGCAGACCATTTTCCTCGTCATCTTTCAGGGTAACATCCGTAACGACTACGTCAGAGAAATAGTCACTCTGGCTGCGGAGGTTGGAACGAATGGCATCTTCACCTTCCTGCGGTTCCGTGAAGAGGACCTGAACGTTCATACCGCCGAGGAAGTCAATATCCAGGAGACTGGAAGCGTTCGCGACACCGTTCGTACGGGCAATCACCAAAAGCACACAGGCAATCATGCACACGGCAGCCGCCATGAGGGTTTTCTTCGCGTAAGACATAAACTGGATATTCGTTTTGGGAAGAATGCGGCGCATCCGGATTTCCTTAAGAATGCCGAGTTTGAGCGCGGCAATGAAAATACCGCGGCCAACGTAAATGATACTGAACATACTGATGGCAATACCAGCCAGCAGAATGATAGCGAAACCGCGAATTTCTTCCGTTCCAATCATATAGAGAATGACACCGACCAATGCAGTCGTAATGTTGGAGTCAATAATAGCTGTGAGGGCTTTATCGAAACCGGTACGGACAGCGATAGCCGCGCCGTTTCCAGCTTCCGTTTCTTCACGAATACGTTCGTAAATAAGAATGTTCGCGTCAACCACCATACCAATGGTAAGCACGAAACCGGCCAAACCCGGCAGAGTAAAGGCCGCGTTGAAGCTGACCATGAAAGCAAAGGTCAGCAGAACGAGCAGGATGAGCGAAATGACAGCGACCAGCCCGGAGAAACGATAATAGTAAAGCATCAGCACCATCACCAAAGCAATAGAGATGAGCATGGCGTACTGGGCACGCTGAATCGTGTCGGCACCCAGCTGCGCACCCGTACTCATTTCACTGATCGGCTCAGGGCTCAAAGTAGCGGGAAGACGCCCGGCCTTGAGGACATCAACGAGGAGATTGACTTCTTCAATCGTTTTGATTCCGGTAATCTGACCATTGTCAGAAATTCGGGACTGAATACTCGGAGCACTGACAATAAATCCATCAAGGAGAATTCCGAGCTGACGGGTAATTCTCTGTCCCGCGACCTGCTCATTCGTAGTCGGGCAGTTATCGCCGGTCAAATGACCCATGCGGCGTGCGCCTTCTGCGTTGAAGGAGAACTGAACAATCGGCTTGCCGTTTGAATCATATCCGCTGGCGGCATTGGAGAGGTATTTACCTTCCACATTATAGGGATCCGCAACGACCAGAACTTCAATAACCGGACGTTTGGGGTCTAAAACCGTTTTGGTCTCTTCGTCATAGTTGCTCTGGATATAGCGTGTGACGTAATTGCTGATACCAACTCCGGAAAGTTCCCCGGTTTTTTCGTTTTTCTGAACGAAATTATCTTCACTTCCAACCTGGACAGGGACCCACCACGCGTCCGGTTTGCCTTCACGTTTGCCAAGATAAACGTCATTCTGGCCTTCCTGGATAGCATCGATAACGTCTTTGTTATCGTAGGTATTGGCCGTAATGCGGAATTCCAGAGAACCAATCTTTCCGATTCTCTGCTTGAGCATATCGACCTGGGATTCATCCGTATTCGGGACGATAATCTCAATCTGATCCTTATTGACACCAAGCGTACGAATGGTCACGTTTGCCATTCCATCCGGGTCAATACGTTTTTTCAACGCGGCAGCCAGTTCGTTGGAATCAACGTCCTGAGTCATGTTCTGATAGTGCAGAATGGTACCGCCGTTCAGGTCAATACCTTTTTTCACGTTCTGCCAATCAACACTGGCACTGTGATACAAAACAAGAAGACCAAAAGCAAAAGCAAAAAAGCTCCAGCCAAACCGCCAGAACATATTCGGCATGTTCCATTTGCGGACAATTGCATACGATAACGCGAAGGGGACCGCGATTAACGCGATCAGTATTAAGGCAGTCATTCGTAAAATCCTTTGTGAAAATTTAACTATGAAAATATCAGTATTTTATTGATCAAAGCAGCCTCCAGCCTTTCCGCGATTATCATCGGTCTCCCCTCAACGTTCCGCCAGCGGAATCATTCAGAAACAAAAACCAATCCGCGCGAAAAAAATTCCCAAAGGGACGTCTCTCCGACAGACGCAGAAGCAGGAAGTCCACTTTCTCTTTTACGGTTTATTTGGCTTCTTCCGGCTTTTTGTCACCGCTGTTCACCAGCGCGATGCAGCTGATTTCCACTCGAATCTTGACGTTCGCGCTCTCGTCAATTCGCATGATGAGAGTCCCTTCGTCCTGATTCATCTGCGTGACAACACCATGAATGCCGCCCACAGTAACTACTTTGTCGTAGACTTTAATTCCGTCCCACATTTCCTGACGGCGGCGCTGCTCGCGCTGCTGGGGACGAATCATAAAAAACCAGAGAAAGCCGAACAAAATCGCCATCCAGACGATCATGTTCATCAGCGGATTGGCTGCCGCGGCTCCGGAAGCCCCTTCCGTCTGAGCAAGCGGAAGTAATTCAATTAATGTCATATCGTATTTCCTAAAATTTATCGTGTCGATATTTCTCTATTCATGAAAGGAAACGCCGCGTGTGAACGGTCTGCTTTTCAGGATTTCGCCCCCGAAAAAATTTTTCCATCATAAAACCCATATCATAAATCGAAAACGCAAAAACGACAAGGGGGTTGCCCCGGTTTCTTTAACTTTTTTCTTGAATATTTTAAAAATTTCTTCCAAAAAAAGGATTTTTTGGCCCCAGGAACCAGGTTCGCGAAAAAATATCCACCGAATTATTCTAAATCTGCCTGACAAATTTCAACAAAATAAACGCAGACTTTGCCCTTTCACTCTGCCATGGTTTAACCATTAGCCGCTTGCCGGCGGCAAAAGTTTTCAATGACAGTCACCTTGGCTCCACCCTTCGTAACACTCTGCCATGAACTGCCGATACCGACCGGCAATAATGGCTTCCCGACAACGCGCGACCAAACGTTCGTAATACGTGATATTATGAATGGAAAGCAAAACCGGCCCCAACATCTCTTTCGCCATGAAAAGATGCCGAATGTACGCGCGGCTGCGCCGACAGGCTGGACACGGACAGTTTTCTTCAAGAGGCCGTTCATCATCCCGATATTTAAGATTTCTCAGCCGCATTTTCCCGTGATCGGTAAAAGCCATCGCGTTTCTGCCGTTTCGCGTAGGCATCACGCAGTCAAACATATCGATCCCGCGCGCGATTCCCTCAATCAGATCCTGCGGCGTGCCAACTCCCATCAGATAATGAGGCTTATCCTGAGGCAATTCCGGCACCGTATAGTCAAGCGTTTCGTACATTTCGGCCGGAGGCTCGCCAACACTCAGCCCTCCTACCGCGTATCCGGGAAAATCCAGCTCGGCCAGCCGCTGCGCGCATTCAATACGGAAATTACGGTTCAGGCCCCCCTGGACTATCCCAAAGAGAGACTGGTCTTCCCGTGTCGCGAAGTCCCGGCAGCGTTTAGCCCACCGTACGGAACGCAACATCGCGTCATAGAGTTTTTCATCCGTATTCGGCAGACCAAGAACATGATCCATGCACATGGCAATGTCACTTCCCAACGCTTCCTGGATTTCAATGGAACGCTCCGGCGAAAGCATCATTTTTCGCCCGTCAATATGCGACTGAAAGGTAACCCCCTCCTCCGTCAGCTTCGTTCGCTGCGCAAGTGAAAAAACCTGAAATCCGCCGCTGTCGGTAAGCATCGGACCTTTCCAGCCGGTAAACTGATGAAGGCCGCCCATCTGCTGAACCAGGTCTTCTCCAGGCCGCAAGGCCAAATGATAGGTATTTCCAAGGACTATTTTCGCGCCTGTCGCTTCCAGAAGACTTAATTCAATCCCCTTCACGGACCCGACTGTTCCTACCGGCATGAACGTCGGCGTCGGAACATCTCCATGCGGAGTGTGAAGAACTCCCGCCCGCGCTTTGGTTTCCGAATCAAATACCTGAATATCCAGCTTGACTTTCATGTTCTTTATTCACTTATTCCAAAAAACGCCGCAGTGCAAAATTCTCACTACGGCGTCTCCTCCTGAATTCAATGAGAGAATGTCTTCAAAAACACTCCCGATTACGCGGTATTTCAGAAAATACTCTCAAAATAACCGCGCGTTACTACTGTCCGCTTCCGCAAATCACTCACCATGAAGATGGAGACCGTAAGCTTCAAGCTTCTGACGCACTTCCGTCAAACTGGTGACACCAAAATTTTTGTACTGCAAAAGCTCGTCGGCAGTCTTGCGAATCAGATCGCCCAGCGTCATGATCCCGGAACGGCTCATGCACTTGCGCGCGCGAACTGAAAATTCCATGGAAGAAATCGGCTTGTTGAGCGTTTCGATGTCGATCGAACTGTCCACTTCCGGAAGTTCCTGCTGCTGAGACTTGACACTGGTCTGCCCCAACTGAAGGTTGCGCGAACTAAGCATCTGCTTAATTTCATCCAGACTCGTTTCGCCAAAGTTTTTGCTCGAAAGAAGTTCCGCCTCCGAATAACTGCAAAGATCGCCAAGAGTCTGAATCCCCATCGCGGTCAGACAGTTACGGGCACGAGCGGAAAGCTCGAAATCAGCCACCGGCGTGCGGAGAATCTGCGTCGTCGGATTATGCGGGACAACATCTTCCGTCGTGAGATTGGAGGCCTGCGCGTCCTTAAGATAAAGCCGGGCATGCTCATTTTCCGGATAAGCGTCCAAAACCCGTTCGTAACACTGAACCGCCAGCTGGTTCTCGTCGCGATCCTCGTACATCAAACCAAGGTTAATCAAAGATCCAACGTGAGAGGGGAACTGCGCCGCCGCGCGTTTATAGAGCTCAAGCGCCTCGTCATCATTTCCGCGGCGGTCATTTTCCATTGCGAGACCAAAAAGCGCTCCGGGATGCATGGGATCGGTATCCACCGCGCGGGAGAACCAGTTACCGACTTCATCGCTCGTACCGCCGCTCGCCAAAGCAGTAATGCCGCGCTGGTAGAGATACTCGGCAGTCTGCTGAACGGAACCGCTCAAATCATTGAGAAGATCAAGCGCTTCCTGAACTTTACCAGCCGTACGCTTAACCTCGACAACGCCCAAAATGCAGTCATCCGCGCAATAACCAGCCTGACGGGCGCAGACATATTCCTTTTCCGCCTCGTCATAGTTTTTAAGCGCGAACTGAGCTTTCGCCATATAGAAATGAGCAAGCGCGCCGCCGTCGCCATGCTGAAGAACATTCAGACTGCGGCGATATTTTCCGAGAAGGTAAAGAAAAACACCAAGCCGAACCATGCCGGCAGGACTCTGTTCGTCTTCACGCGATTCAAGCTCATTGACGGCATCACGGAAAATACGGAAATTTGCGTATTTGGAAGCAATGCAGCGATTAATTTTCGCGATTTCCTGCGGACCGAAAGAGCAGTTCATCTGAACGAGCTGCTTCAAATCAATTTCCTGACCAAATGCCATTCTGTTCTCCTCCTGAATGTACCCCCGAAACTCAAAGAGGGGCCTGCTCCGACGTAGAACATCCCCTTCATTGAATTCAAAATTTGGCTTTTAAGTTATTTCAAGAGCCAGTGATGGGAATCGAACCCGCAACCCCAGCTTTACGAAAGCTGTGCTCTGCCGATTGAGCTACACTGGCTGTTAAGTATGACCCATAATATACCACATAGAAAAATTTTGTCAATGGGGGGGCAGAAAAAATTTTTTCTTTCCGGGAAAAAGAAGTGAAACGCCTTTATTTGCCGTAAGTTCAGGGACAATTCAACGTTTAAACGCGGCAAGATTCCACAAAACATTTACCGCTAAACCCAGTCACGCCAAATTTTTCTTCATCTTAAAACTTTTTCTCCTGAAAAAACACGTGAAACTTCATCAAACCAGATATTTTCAACAAAAAATCCGACTTAACATTTTCTCACCAATTGACAAAGAAATTAATTCATGGTAAAATCAGAGAATCCGTTGAACTTCCCACTTCAAAAGGAAGTTTGGCTTTCTGAATCCAGGCAATCCTGCCGTTCCTTCCTTACTTTGAAAGGTACTTTATGAAACGATTCATTTTATCTGCCGTTCTGACGGGATTTTTAACCGCCGGTATTTTTTGGGCAGCCGCTCCCGCTCTTTTCGCCCAGGACTCTTCCCAGCCAAATCCTTTTGCTCCTCCGCAGGAAGGCGGTCCTAAAGCGGTCCTCATTCAATTTCATCGCGGCGGAGGAAATGTTCGTCCCGACAATACTCTGGAAACATTCCTTTGGGCCTGGGGACGCGGCGGTATTCCGGAAGCTGACTGTCGTTTGACGAAGGACGGAGTGGCCATCGCTTTCCATGACAACAATCTGAAACGTCTCGGGCGCGGCATTTCCGATGAAATGAAAAAGAAGCCAATTAATGAACTAACGTGGGATGAAATCAAAAACATAGACGTAGGTTCCTACCTGTCTCCGGAATACTCTACGCAGCGCATCTCAACGATCGACGCAGTATTCGCCTGCATGATGAACCGCCCTGAACGTCTGCTCTATGTCGATGAAAAAGGAGCCTCCCCCGAACTCATCGCCCAGCTCGCGGAAAAATACGGTGTGCAGGAACAGATTATTTTCGCCAGCACAAACTACGATTTGATCGTTCGCTGGAAGAAAATCGCTCCAAAATCCAAAGCTATCCACTGGATGGGTTCATGGGGAGCCGCGAAAGAAGATTCCGAAAAAATGCTTCAGGAACGCCTGGATAAACTTGAAAAAGTCGGTTTCGCCGGTATCGACATCCTTCAAATCCATGTCAAAACCGACTTCACCAAAGAAGATCCGTTTATTCCCGGAAGCGATTTCATGCGCCGCGCCGGTGAGCAGGTCAAAAAACACGGTATCATTTTCCAGAGTCTTTCGTGGACTAACGGTGACAATCCGGAAACTTACCGCAGGCTGATTGAGCTGGGGGTTCAGTCTTTCGCGACGGACTGGCCGGAACAGTGTCTTGAAGGATGCGGACTGAAATAATCTGGCTTTCAGATACTCCTGAAACCTGCCCGAATCGGATATGCCGCGCGCTTAATCACCTATCTCAACCCGCGCGGCATATCATTAATTACGTATTCCATTAATTAATAGCAAAAATTTCCTGTTCCGCAAAAGGTCAACCTATGGCGAAACCAATCGATTTTCGATATCACAAAAACCGCAGAAACTTTTCCTGGGCCATTCTCGGAATCGGGATTGTCCTGATCCTCGGCTGGACTCTTTTCCAAAAAGAAACCCTGACTTTTCTTTTTTCGCTAAATGACCCTAACCGGGTTCCTCCGGAATGGATGAACCAAATGGAGGACATTTCCCGGCCTGAACGCTATCTGGATGTTTTGACGCCGGATATGCTTGACGGCATCAAGGATCACGCTCCGGTCTCCGCGAGTGAGACGAAAACCGTCATGCGGCTCTGGAATCGCCTTAACGCCATGACTTTAGAGGAAATTCGCGATGTTTCCATTGGACGCGTTCTTTTTGCTCAGTATTTCAAGCAGCCGGAAACATACCGCGGAAACGTTCTCCGAATTCGAGGGACTGTTCGCCTGATCCAGAAAGTGGAAATCCCCAACTGGCTGAAAAAATCAAATGGCCAAAGCTCTCCTGAAACTGAAAATCCAGTCTCTGGCGACGTTTCAAAACCTGAAAAACAGAATACGAACTCCCAACCTCAAAAACCAGAGCAAATCAACGCGGAAAATAATGAAAATTTCGGATATGATTTTGATACTTTTTACGAACTGTGGATTCAGCCGGAAGATAATCCGCGGGATCCTGTGCTGGTGAATACGCTGAACATCCCGGAAAACTGGCCGGTTGGCAAAGATTCAAAAATTCCAATTGTCATTGACGGCGTTTTCTTCAAACATTATCTTTACGAAGGAATGGAGGACATGGAATCAACTCCCTGTTTCTACGCGAAGTCGCCGCTCTGGTACTGGATGGGGAAAGAAACTCCTCAAACCGAAACGAGAAATCCGGAAAGAAAAACGATTCCGCTTATTTATGTCGTGGCCGGCGCGTTCATTTTCGCTGGCCTCATCCTTCGATTTATTGAACGGAGAATTAAACAGAGCATTCCGGAAAGTGAGCCGTTACCGGATAAAATTGATTTTCCATAATCGTTAAATCCCCTCGGCTTTTCAGACTTTCCTCAAGAAAGATCTTCCGCGGCTGAAGGGTTTTCAGATGATCACCTTCAACCCAATAGAATCAAACGGACAAAAAAATCCCGCGGCCTGCTTTTTCCTGCCGCGGGAATAATTCATTCAAAACGATTCCTACTTTATTTTTTTACCGGTTTCGTTTCGGCTTTTTTATTCTTCTGCGCCTCCGCTTTCACTTGATTCTCGATTTTCTCAAGTTCCTGCTTCGCTTTCTTGACTTGAGCTTTCGTTTTCTGAACTTTGTTTTTGGCTTTTTTTAACTCCTGAGCAGCTTTCTTGGCATTAGCCTGCGCGGCTTTCAGTGCCTGAGTCTTTTTCTCTATCTGTTTCTGCGCGTTTGCTTTTTTCTGATTCTGCCCTTTTTTCACGTTCGCCGGTTTCTGCGCGTTTGCTTTTTTCTGATTCTGCCCTTTTTTCACGTTCGCCGGTTTCTGCGCGTTTGCTTTTTTCTGATTCTGCCCTTTTTTCACGTTCGCCGGCTTCTG
>JAFQUP010000112.1 GCA_017408405.1 Thermoguttaceae bacterium | reverse complement strand
GGCTTCTGGCCGCGACGGGGCTTCAGAAGAACTCGGAGTGCGTCCTGGGTCTTTACGATCCGGTCGAAGTGAAGGATACTCCGGTGGAAGAGTACCCGAACCTGATCAACAAGCAGATCACGTTCTGCCAGAAACGCGGTCATGCGCCGCTCATGTGCGAGGGGATCCCGGCGACGATCACGCTTCCCGCTCCCCAAGGCGTTACGGTGAAGATCCGTCCGCTCGACGGAAACGCCAGACCGACGGGTGAATTCACCGCGAAGCGCGTCAGTGACGAACTCGTGCAGTTCGAGATCTCCAGAGAGTTCAAGACGCTCTGGTACGAAGTCGTTTTTGAGTAGACCGTGTGGATCTGGATGAAGAAAACAAAGTGCGTCTCCTTAACGGCGGGACGCACTTTTTCTGCCGTTCTGTTTTCAGCGGCAAAATTTTTCCTGCCTGAGATCCTTTTTTTGAGCCATTTTTTGAGATCCCTTTTTTTGAAGGACCCTCCAATGAAGAAAAGATCCATCCCTTTTTACGTGCTGCTCCTGCTTTGGACGGCAGTACTTTTGCTCCCCGCTCCGAGTTTCGCGCAATGCGCGGACGCCGTCCGGTTTGATTTGGCCGACCCGGCATGGAAACTGAATGATGGGGAAGGCCGTCTCCTGAAAGACGGTGCCGACGGCGTTTCTGGGGCCGTTCTGGAGATCACCGGAAACGGAAAAATGTCAAACGTCTGGGAACTTTCCGATGTCCCTGTCCTCCCCGGACGCACCGTCATGCTCCGCTTCAAGGCGCGGCGGACGGCAGGTACCGGCGGCGGAATGACCGGTTTGCGTTTCGCCAATTTTGACATTCCGCTCACGGCGAAATGGGAGACGCACTCCCTGATCGCGTTCGTGCCGAATCAGACCGAAAAAACGTCGATCCGTCTTGGTCAGTGGATGATCAGCGGAACGCTCCAATTCGCTGAGGTCGAGCTTCTCTACCTCACGCCGACCTACGCCGCGACGGGACTTGGCGCGGACGAAACGGTCATTCTGGACGAAAACGGCCCGGAGTACCAGTTTCAATCGGCGTTGGGCGGCTCGCAGGGAAATTTCAGCCGTTCCTTTGTCGAAAGCACGACCTGGTTCAACACCTCGCGCTGGACCATCGGAACGAACGGCTCCGTCGTCTACCGATTTGACCTGACGGATCTTAAACTCAACTTGCCGAATTGCCCGGAACCGCGATTTTTCTCCCCGAAACTTTCCTTCACCGTCGGTTACCATACGGACGGCGGCCTGAAGGCGTTTGCTTCAAAAGACGGTCAGGAATGGACGGAACTCGGTTTCCTCGAAGGTCTCGGCACGAAAGAGCTTGAGCTTCCCTCTGAATTCAGCGGCACGAAGACGGTCTGGGTCCGTTTCGTCGGCATGGAAAATACGAACTGCCAGCTCTACGGATTTCGTTTCAACGCACCGCTTCTCCCGCCGAAAGCAGACGCTGCCGGATCCACAGAAAACACGCCGATCGGTACGGAAAAAGCTGGTTTGCGCGGCGCGACCTGCTTCTGGGAACTCGTTCGCGGCGATGAAGATTTTCGCGGCGTTCTGCCTCGCGTGGAAGATCTTCCCAAAAACGTTTCGGGAGACCGAATTTTCGAGAAGGAACTGACGTGGAAAGACTCTGCCGGAAACGCGAGAGCCGCGCAGGTCCGATGCCGGTACTATGTGGCGGATATTTACCGTGAGGATTTTGGAAAATCGTTTGCCGGCGCCTCGGAAAACGCAGCTCTCTGGTGGTGCCCCGCGACATGGAAAGTGAGCCGGAAACGCGCAGTCCCGAAGGAAAAAGAGACTGTCGGTCTCCAGATCTCCGCGGCGCGGAATGACTGGGAATCATGCCAGCTGGTCCTGAATCCGAAAGAGGAGCTGACGCTTGAAAGTGTTTCGTTCTCTCCGCTGAAAAATGCGGCTGGACAGAAAATTGCGCCGGAAAACGTGACTGCTCGCGACGTTTTCTTCCACTTCGTCGAAAACCCGACAGACCGGACCGGTGTGCGTGAATTTTACCCGGACGCGCTTCCGTCGCTCGTCTTCCCCAAAACGCTGAAAGCAGGCGAAAACGCGCCGCTCTGGCTCACGGTTTACGTGCCGGAAGGAACGTCCGCCGGTGAGTATGCGTCAGAAGTGACGCTTACGCTCCGGAAAGCAGGATCTGCCGGAAACGTGGAAAAGGTCACCGTTCCGCTTCGGCTCCGCGTCTGGAATTTCGATATTCCGCGCGTGAATCATTCGGAGACGGCCTATGGATACTCTCCCGGCACGACGTACCGGTACCATGGAGCGCGTACGGAGGAAGATCGGCGGAAACTTGACCAGATCTACCTCAAATTCCTCGGCCAGTACCGCATCTCACCGTACCATCCGGAAACGATGGACGGGATCCGGTACGAGTGGATCGTGGATCAGGAGAAACCGGAAAACTCCCGCTGCGTCATTGACTTCACTCGTTTCGATGAAGCGATGGACCGCGCGATGGGCGAGTACGGATTCACGAATTTCCGTCTCAGCATTCCGGGAATGGGGGGAGGCACGTTCCACTCCCGAACGGAGCCGAGTCTGATGGGATTTGGCGAAAATACGGTCGAATACCAGGCGATGTTTGCGTCGTGTGTCCGCCAAATCGAAGCGCATTTGATAGAAAAAGGATGGATCAAAAAAGCGTACGTTTACTGGTTCGACGAACCGGACGTGAAGGACTACGAATTCGTCCGAAACGGCATGAACCGCATCAAAAAGTACGCGCCGGAGATCCAGACGATGCTGACGGAGGAACCGTCGGAAAGCGTCATTGCGGGAGAACTGCTCGGAAAGGTGGACATCTGGTGCCCGGTGACTCCGAATTTCGATCCGAAAACGGCCGCGCTCTGCAAAGCGAAAGGCGAGCGGTTCTGGTGGTACGTATGCTGCTGGCCGCGGGAACCGTACTGCACGGAATTTATCGACCACAGCGCGGTGGAAATGCGTACGTGGCTCTGGCAGACCTGGCAGAATGACGTCGTCGGGACGCTCATCTGGGCGACCAATTACTGGACGTCCGATGCTGCGTATCCTGAGGACGCGCAGGACCCGTACCTCGACCCGATGAGCTACGTCAGCGGATACGATACGCCGGCCGGTGCGAAACGATTCTGGGGAAACGGCGACGGAAGGCTCTACTATCCGCCGCTGGCCTGCGCGAAGCCGATCAAAGCTCCGGAAGTTCCCAATTTCGGGCAGCCTGTCGCGAGTATCCGTTTCGAGATGCTGCGTGAGGGGCTTGAGGACTACGAGATGCTTTACCTTCTTCGTGAAAAACTGGCATCCGCGAAAGATCTTTCGTCCGCTAAGCGCGCGGAATATGAAGCACTCCTGACGGTTCCGGAGTCGATCACGTCGAGCATGACGCAATTTAGTACCGACCCAGCCCCAATTTACCAGCGGCGCGCGAAGATCGCGGAAGCCATTGAAGCACTCGTGAAATAGTTTGTCTCCCTTTTCCCGCGGGAAAGTTCACTCTCGCGGGAAACGTTTTTCTCTCGAAAATCTTTTCAGACTGTTTTTTACGAAAAAATTATGTTTTTCTTTAAAAATACCGAAATCTTTTTAGGTCTTTTGGGTAAGCTCTCCCGAAAAAACGGTTTTTTGGAATAAAATTTCAAAATTTGAAAATCACGAAAGGAAAATCCCAATGCTCCTCATTCAAAACGCGATGATTCACGATGCCGTTCGTGAAACCCCATTTTTGGGGGCAGTGCTGATTCGAGGCGGAAAAATCGAGTACGTTCATTCTGGTCAAGTCATCGACCCGCAGGCACTCATTAATTCACGCGTCTCGGATTTTTCATGTTCTCCTACTCCAGATACTTCCCCAAAAAATGCGGATTCGCTTGAAATTCTCGACGCGGAAGGTCTTGAGCTTTGGCCCGGTTTCGTTGATGCGCACAGTCACCTTGGTCTCTTCGGTTCCGGAATTGGTTACGAAGGGAGCGACGGAAATGAGCTGAATGACGTTTTGACTCCTCATTTACGGGCAGTAGACGGCTTTAACCCGTTTGATCCAGCGGTGGAAAAGGCACTTCGAGGCGGCGTGACGACGGCAGCCGTTGGTCCGGGAAGCGCGAACGTCATTGGCGGAACATTCATGGCCGTTCGTACGTTTGGAAAACGGGTCGACTCCATGGTTCTGAAAGAAACTATCGCCATGAAATGTGCCTTTGGAGAAAACCCAAAACGGGTTTATCGTGAAAAAACGATTTCTTCCCGAATGACCACTTCCGCCATTTTTAGAGACGCGCTTTTTCGTGCTCGCGATTACCTGAAACGGCTGGAGGCGGCTGAAGGGGACACTTCAAAAGCTCCTCCATTTGACATTCGACTTCATTCTCTTCTTCCGGTACTGCGCCGCGAGATCCCCCTTAAAGCCCATGCTCACCAGACGAACGATTTGTTCAACGCGCTGCGCATCGCTCGTGAATTTGACTTGAAAATTACTCTGGAGCACGTGACTGAGGGACACCTGATCGCTGATGAACTGGCGAAGGAGAATGTTCCGCTTGCCGTAGGGCCAACGCTCGGACATCCAACCAAATTTGAACTTCAGCACAAATGTTTTGAAACGGCCCGGATTCTGACGGAAGCCGGCTGCTCCGTTTCCATCATCACCGACGCGCCAGTCATTCCGCAGGAAATGCTCCCGTTTTGTGCCGGTCTCGCCATTCGTGCCGGAATGACTCCATTTGATGCGCTGAAAGCAATTACGATCAATCCTGCGCGTCACATTGGACTTGAGGATCGTCTCGGCTCCATCGAACCTGGAAAAGACGCGAACCTGGTTCTCTCAAAAGGCTCTGTTTTTGAGTTGGGGACAAAAATTTTGAAAGTTTTCCTGGAAGGAAAAATCGCGGCTGAAAATTCCGACTGAAATTGATTGAGAATTCGATTCGCAAAAAACTCCCGTCTCGCGCTGAAACGGGAGTTTTTTTCATTTAAAGTCTTTAGGAACCTTCCCAAAACTCAAATTTCAGAAAAAACGTTTGGGAAGGGACATTTCGAAGGTTCTTTTTCTTTTCTCATTCCAAAGGAACGATTTCCACCAGGTACCAGAGGGTTTTCGTCTTCGGAGAGATCCGGATCTCCACCTCCGAATCAGAAATTTTGTGGACTGAGCAGGCCTCAGAAACGGTCTTTTCCGCGTTGCCGTTCAGCGCTGAAATGGTGACCGTTTGGTGAGCAGGGACCGGAAGAACGAGCGAAAGCGGGATCCCTTCGCAGAGACGGGGCATTTGACCGCGTTTCGGCGAAAAGAGTTTCGTGTCTTCCAGCGTGCGCAGATCTTTCGCGTCCTCCATTTCCGGCTGATCATACGGACGGTACGTTGCCTCTGAATTCTTCATGACGCCCGTCGCGGCGAGCAGCCAAGTCTTTTCCGAGGTTTGAGTCAGTGAGACCGCCGCCCAATCAAGGAGCGTTTTTCCCGGAGTCAGGCGTGTTCCGTCATGGAAAGTGAAAGACCTGCCGGCGATTTTTCCAGTGAAGAATTTCGTCTTCGGCGTGTCGGCCAAAAAGTACGCTTTTCCGGTTTCTTCCCCATTCCAGCGCACTTCTCCCGTCGGCGAAACCAGCTGTTTGGGAGCGTTTTCCGGCGTGATTTTTTGCTTCTCCGCGTTCCAGCCGGGCAGACGGTTCAGAGCCGGAACTGAGTCCGTGAGCGGATCGGGAATTTTCAAGTCCGGAAGACGCAGCGCGCAGTATGCCTGAAACGCATCGGTACTTTTCATGCCGAGTCCCCAAAAATTCCGATGGTATCCGCCAAGATTTTGACGCAGCAACGCCCACTCTTCCGCCTTCGTCAGCTCCAAAACCGCCATCGGCGGGTCCGGAAGTTCTGTGACGCTCTTCAGATCGCCGCGCACGAAAAGATCGACCAGTGCCGGATGGTGAACGAGAAGGACAGAGTTTTCGCAGAGATCGAAAAATAAATTTCCGTCACGGTGCTTTCGGTCATGCGCCCAGCAGTAGGAGTAAATTCCGCTCCAGTTCTGGAACGCGCCGAGGCACGCCGTGACTGCGAATCCCTCTGCCGAGTAAAGATTCGGGTACGGTTGATTGAATTCGCTCAAGACGTACGGTTTCCCCGCCACTCGATGGTTGGCCAGTCCAAGGTACGTCCGATTCGAAGCGAAACGCTCCATGAAATTTTGATTCTCCACGAACCAATCGGAGTAGTCCCACGCGCGATTTGGCCAACGCGGATGGCACCAGTACTCGTGAATGTCGCAGTAGTCCAGCTCCGCCTGCGCGTGCGTCGAAGCGTATCGCAGCTGGGTTCCGGCGATCGGCGCGTTCGGCTTCAGTTCCTCTTTGAGCCAGCGATACATCGTCTGCCAATACTCACGGTCCAGATCAAGCAGAAACTCCTGAAAATCCTGCTTCTGCTCCAGTGTCGCGTTCCCGTCTTTAAATTTGACGAAAGAGATCGTTCCGTTCTCCAGCGTCTCTCCCGCCGCCATCCCAAAGGAACCACCGGGACGTACGCTGAATCGGTCGATCTCCACGACACCCTCCAGCGCAGCGAATCCAAACCGGACGTTGGAGTCGGAAAATTTCGGCCGGATCTTCATTTGGACGGTCTGCCACTCGTTCGTGACGGGAAATCTTCGGAGCTCGGAACGCCATTCGGAGTGATTCTCCATGAAGTAAAAAACGAGCTGCTTCGGCACCGTGGAACGAATGCGGAACTCCGCGAGAAACGGCTGGTCCGCCTCCACGTGATTCTGCGTGAGATAAAATTGAGGATCCCAGTTTGCTGCCGCTTTCCGAACGTCGATCCGGAGGATCCCGGCCGCCTCATCCACGGAAACGTCCGCGTCCGTTCCGCGTCCTTTCTCAAGGAACCACGGCGCGCTTTTGAACGTCTCGGCACTGGAGAATTCGCTGTCTGGGATTCGTTCCTCCCCCAGCGGAAGATTTACGGAATTCCACGCTTCGCGCAGTGCCTCCGTCGAAACGTAGCGTTTCCGAAGCCACGCGTTCCACCGGGCATTAAGCTCTTTCGCGTAAAGATCCGGAAGGTCATCCAGATGGCCGCAGTTCCACTCACAGAGGATCGAGTTCTCATTGTTGATCTCAATGCACGCGACACACGGATCCTCAAGGTAGTTCTTTCCAAGGTACGGATTCACGTGCGTGAGCAGATCGCGCGCGTACTCCTTTTCGCGCTCAAGCATTTCCGGCAGAAAACTTCCCACGCCTTTCTGCATATTGGGAAGACGCTTCGCCTCCGGAAAATTTCCATCACGTTCGTCCAGCACTCGGCCAACGTGAAGATTGATGTTGACGTAAATTCCGCACTCTTTCAGCTGAAAAATGAACCAGTCAAGGCGATCCCGTTCTTCCTCATCCATCTTTCGGCAGCCCAGCTCGCTTCGGTACTTTCCCCAAATCTCCGTATCGACAAAATGAAGCCGAACGACATTGAAACCAAAGGCGCGGAGACGTTTTGCGAGCGCCGCGGCGTCTTTTTTGTCCGGAAAATTGGACTTGAACGAGAGATTTGTCCCCCAGAAACGCAGACGTTCACCTGACGCATCGACGAAAATGTCGCCGGCTGCCCGCACCTGCCCATTTGCTCCGGCCGGTTCATTTCCCTTAGGCGGCATCCAGACTCGGGGCAGTGAGGCGCCTTCCGCCATAAATGGGAAGAGTGAAGATTCCGCCAGGGCAATCGAAATTGAATTTCCAAAGCCCTGGAAAACCAGAAAAACCAGGAAAACGGTTGGAAAAACGCTGTGGAGAACGGTGGAAAAAACACTTAGAAAAGGAAAAGAAAAAACACGCGAAAAAAAACGAATGCAGGAATTGCAAAGAGATTTGGGATATGGCATCTGATCCTCCAAAGATTAAATGACCCTTCCCCAAACTCATTTTTTTACTGGAAATCGGTTTGGGGAAGGTCCCTGAATTAACGGATACGAAGAAAATAGACAGAAATCAATGAATCCATGGCGAGATTCAAGAGTGAAAAATGGCGGAATCTTCTTCAAAAATTACTTGAATTCGATTTCATACGCGTTTCCGGCATAATTCGCCGCAACGACGTACTGCCTGGTGTGCGGCGAGAATTGCCCCTGCCAAAAGCAGTGAAGGTGCCCGCAAAAAATGGCTTTGACCATGGACTGTTCCCGGAGCCAGGCCATGAATTCAAGAGTTGGTTCATTTGCCGTTTGCTGCTCTCTTCGGTGGGCGGAGTAACCGGCCACTTTTTCAGCCGGCGCGCCCGTGACGTACGCGCAGCCCGCGCCGCGGCTCATTGAGTAATCGTAAAGTTCTGGAGTGAAAAGCGGAACGTGGCAGAGCATGACGATCGGAAGCCCTTTTTTCACTTCCTCCTTGAACTTCGCGAGCTGGTCAGCGGTGAAATCATAGTAAACGTCGTCGATCGCGACGAAATTTACCCCATTTACGATTCGCGAACAAAACGTTAAATCGTTCGGAAACGCCTTCTGGACCCGCTCGAAACTCTGCGCTTTATACGCGGCATCTTCTTTCGCTTCTCCAACGTATTGGCTGAATTCATGATTTCCGGATGAAACGAAACAGTTTTGACCCGCGAATTTAGCTTCAACCACCTCAAGATTTTTCTCGCTCACGAAGTCAATCAAATCTCCGGTATGGAGGAGGAGATGAGAGTTTTTCTGGGCGTAAGCGAGGGCCGCGTCAAAATTTACTTCATAGTTTTTGAAGTATCTGCTTCGGGCAGCCGCAAGATTCCGTTTCCGCTGATTTTCGCGTTCATCCGCGAAACAGAAATGGGTGTCGGAAATATGAAGCGCGCGAAAAGGTTTTTCAAGACCAAGATTAACCGTGACTCTTTCAATCTTCAACTCATTCATCTTTTTCTCGATTTGAGCGTTAAGTTGAACGGAAGGCAGAGCGGAGGCAAGGCAGAGGCCGGTACTTAAATGAAGAAAATTTCGGCGATTTATGGACATTTTAAAGTTCCTTCAGGGGCAAGGGAAGTTTGGATAAAAAACTGGAGATACGATTTGGAAAATGTGGGACGCGAAAATTTAGGAGGACCATCATTTCTGAGGTCAAAACAGATTCGCGAAAATCTTTTCTTTAAATTTTCTCAAAAATTCTGGATTTTTCAAGGGGGGGGAGAATGGGAAAGAAGCAAATTTATCAAATTTTCAAAACACTACTTGACAGGAAGAGATTTATGTGTTAAAATTTAGGGGTTTATTGGAAATTCATCTTCCCACGATCGCTTTTGACTCGTTCTGAAAATTGAAAGGAAAAAAATGGTTAAGATAGCCAGCCAAATGACGGATCTCATTGGAAATACGCCGCTTTTGAAAATCGGAAAACTGAATTCCTCCAAAGCTGAAGTTCTTGCCAAAGTAGAGTATTTCAATCCAGGCGGAAGCGCGAAGGACCGGGTCGGGCTGGCGATGATTCTCGCGGCGGAAGAAAAAGGTGAACTTCAGCCTGGCGGCTTGATCATTGAACCGACTAGCGGAAATACCGGGATTGGTTTGGCGTTAGCCGCTGCCGTTCGTGGATACCGACTAATTCTGACCATGCCGGAAACGATGAGCGTTGAAAGGCAGAAACTCGTTCGTGCGTACGGCGCGGAAGTCGTGCTGACGGATGGGGCAGAAGGAATGAAAGGGGCGATTCGGAAAGCGGAGGAGCTTAAGGCAATGAATCCCGGGGCGTTCATTCCGCAGCAGTTTGAGAATCCGGCAAATCCAGATATTCACCGGCGAACGACCGCGGAGGAGATCTGGCGGGACACGGAAGGAAGTATTGACGTTTTCGTGGCTGGAGTCGGAACTGGGGGAACCGTGACCGGGGTTGGAGAATTCCTGAAAAAACGACTCCCGGACGTCAAAATCATCGCCGTGGAACCAGCTGGAAATCCGGTCCTTTCCGGAGGTATGCCGGGGCCGCACAGGATTCAGGGGATCGGTGCGAATTTTGTTCCGAAAGTGCTCAATGGAAGCGTACTGGACGAAGTAATTCTGGTTAAGGACGAAGACGCCGCCCGTACTGCTCGAAAAGCCGCCGCTCAAGAAGGTCTTTTGGTTGGAATTTCCTCCGGGGCCGCTCTTTGGGCTGCTTTGGAAATCGCGAGAAGACCGGAAAATGAGGGAAAGAGAATCGTCGTCTTTCTACCCGACTGTGGCGAACGATACCTTTCGACCTGGCTTTTTGAGTAACCCCAGAGATTTCGTTAAATGAATTCCCGTAACCGTGCGAGGTGAACCGCTTTGGAATCCTGAAAAGCGGTTTGTGCTCTGTCTTTTCCATTTTCATTCCGCGCAGACGCTATTCCGAAGCGTTGGCCGGATTTTGGGGAGGCCGTTTTCGTTTTTTCTCTATCAAAAGAAACATTGAAAACCGTAAAGAGGGGAATACTTCAATTGGTGAAACTTGCTCTCGGAAAATTAATTTCAGGAAGAGGCAAGACTTTCCCAAACGACATTCAGATTTCGTAAAACACTATCTTTCAGTTCATCACGAGAGATCTTAAGAATTTCCGCTGCGGTTTGGTAGAGATTTTCAAGGGAGGCGGCCTCTTTTGCCGTTTCCGCGTCACTCTCAAGCAGAAGACGCTCGGTGGGAATGGAGCGCAGGAGCCGACGCCATTTATCGCTTTCTGGCCGAGCTTGAAAAACAGCAAGTGAAAAAAAGGCGTTCCACCGTTTTTTCAAAAGGATCTCAGAGACCATCTCCGGGGAACCGGAAAAGGCATGGAAAATAATCGCGAGATTTTTTTTAGCGGGAAAATTCTGAGTCAGTTCCCAAATCGCGTCCCATGCGCGTACGCAGTGAATCGAAACTGGTCGATTAAATTCCGCGGCAAGCGCAAGCTGGCGAGAAAAGACCTCGCGTTGACGCTGACGAAGTTCAGGGCCCTGAATCGACGGTTTTGACCAATCCAGCCCAATTTCACCAATGCCGGAATGAGGGATTGACTTAAGAATTCCAGCAAGGCGTTCTTCCCAGCCGTTTCGCAAATCCTTGATGGACCAGGGGTGAATCCCGAAAAAAGGCTTTACTCGTTCCGCGACGGCCACTTTTTGAAGTAACTGCCAATCTTCCTCCGTCGCGGCGTTAAGAAAAAGCGGGGCAGGTGAAGAGGAAAAAAAAGGGGAAGCTGGCTTTGAACAGGCAAAATATTCAGCGAAATCTGCAAAAAAGTGAATGTGCGCATCTGGCCAATCTCGCGTTTGAATTTCATTTTCCTGCTTTGCCATTCTCCATCTCCGCTATTCGCTTTGAGGTGCGACAGGAAGTTTGAGGGTGAACATCGTGCCTTTTCCAACCGTCGAATTGACGACGATTTTTCCCCGATGTTCCTCAATGATTTCACGGCACATTGAAAGGCCAAGTCCTGTTCCTCCTTTTCCAGAGTCATCCGGACCGCTTTTTGTCGAGAAAAATGGATCAAAAATCCGGGGAAGGACATCGGCGGGAATTCCAGTCCCGAAATCCCGAACGGAAAGATCGACGGTACCTGCTTTAGGATCTTCCTGAATACGGATAATCAGGTCTCCGCCATGCGCCATTGCCTGACGAGCGTTAATGAGCAAATTGAGCAGAACCTGCTGAATCTGATTGCCGCAAACGAGAACTTCGGGCGCGTTTGCTGAGAATTCACGAATCACGGAAATGCGGTATTTGTTCATCTCTCGCTCAAGAAGAAAAAGCGCCGCGTCCGTCAGTTCGACCAGATCGGTTGATTCAGGCTTTGGTGAACGATTGCGCGCCATTCCAAGAATTGACGCCGTGATTTTCGCCGCCCGGTTTCCTGCCGTGAGAATCTTCTCAAACGCGGAGGCGCGTGTCGCGCTGTCTTCATGGCGAAGCCCAAGTTTCGCGTAATTCAGGACCGTCATGAGGACATTATTGAATTCATGGGTCGTGGTGCTGACCAGTTCACCCATCGAAATCATCGCCGCCGCGGAACGAAGCTGCTTTTTCAAAGCCGAGTTTTCCGCGCGAAGACGCTCTATTTCCTTTTCTTTTTCGTTCAGTTCGCTATGGCTCATTCCACTCTCCCTTTAAATAAACTATTTTTTTATTCGGTCATTCTCTCTCTTTGCTTTCATGCCTTCCCTCATGCCCAAAGACTTAATCTATCCCGCATAAATTAAAATCGCGTCCTCTCGTCATTCTGTCTATGGGGCAGATTTGGATTCCTCGGGAAAGGAGACGGAGGAGAAGTGAGTTTGAGTAGAGGAAAATCTGGAAATTTTTGAAAATTTTCCAATTTTCTTGCCTGAAATGAACTCAAGGGGCTGGAAAAGGGAATTTTTTCTGATATACTGAATAAAAAATTTGTTCATTATGTGGAAAAACGGAAACTTTACCGATTTTACGCTTCATCATTTATCGAAATCAATTTTGGAGGTTCAATATGAAATTAACGTCCATTTCGCTTCCTGTTTTAGTCGGCAGCCTCTTTGGGATTTCCGCGTTGACTTTGGCTCAGGATGCCGCGCCGGCTCCCGTCACGCCTGAACCCGCGCCGGCTGCTTCGATTGCGGAACCCGCGCCTGCTCCCGCTTCGGAACCCGCTCCCGCTCCGGAAGTAAAGATTGCCGATGAAGTGAAACCAGCCACCGCTCCGGAACCAGCCACCGCTCCGGAACCTACCACCGCTCCGGAATCTGCTCCCGTACCGGAAAAGGCTCCTAAAAAATTTGTCATGCGTGGGATGCTTCCTCCGGGATACCGTGATTTCGTGACGCCTGAACAGCGTGAGCAGATTTACGAAATTCAGAAAAAATATCGTCCACGGATGGAAGAACTCCAGAAACAGATGAAGGCACTCCGGGATGAAATGCTTAAGGAGTCCGAAAGCATTCTGACGCCGGAGCAGCGCGAGAAAATCAGAGTACGCGAATCTGAAATGCGGAAAAATCGCGCATTGAAACGTTGAAATTTGAAAAGGCGAAGTCGGGAACAATTTGTTGTTTTCGGCTTTTTCAGTCGCTTGCTTCCCTTCCTTCCTTTAGCCCCCTCCTGAAAAATGAAAAGTTTCTACTTTTGTCGTTCATTACTTTTATTTCGGGCACTTTGTTTTCCTTTTGTCTTTTTTTTCATGCTTCTTCCTCTTTGGGCCGCTGATTATTTCGTTTCTCCTTCTGGAAACGACGCGAATGACGGCTTAAGTGAAGACTCACCGTGGGCGACCCTTCAGAAAGTGAATCGGACCCAATTTGAGCCGGGGGATCGCGTTCTTTTTCAGCGGGATGGAGTTTGGCGTGTTCCTGCCCATTCATTCGTTGGCAATGCGGTCCTTCACCCCTCTTCCGGAAACGCGGAAATGCCCGTGACCTATTCCGCGTATGGGGAAGGGAAAAAACCGCTGATTCTCGGCTCGGTTTCCGCGTCGGATGAGAGAGACTGGCTTGAGGTTTCTCCGAATATCTGGGGAACTCGGCCAACGGTAACGACCTTTGGAGATGTCATCAAATGCGAACTTTCCGACTGGGGATTTCATCGTGAAGCAGGGGCAAAATCAAATCTCAAAGTCGAGACGCGGGAAAACGATCCTCCCGTTCTGACCATCATCACTGAAAAAGCCGGTTCAGCTCCCAATCACATTCAGCTTTGGGGGCATGGCGTGAAACCGGAAGAGCTGCCGCGAACGTTCGCCTTTAAATTCCGTGCCCGCGCCAGTATCCCGTTTGAGCTTCAGGAGGTTCGGATTCTCCAGAGCGGTTTTCCTTACCATTCGAAAACCGCGGTCGTTTCCCATGCCGCCTCACTCACGAATGAGTGGCAGGAGTTCGTGACGGTCATGAGAAAAAATGACGTGGAAGGTGAACGTTTCTCGTGGCACCTGAATTTGGGGCAAATGCCCTCTGAATGTGAACTTCAGATTCAGCCGATTGAAGTGAGCGAAGTGGAAATCAATGATTCACTCTCACTTCTGGTTGATGTTGGAAATATTATTTTCGATCATGGCAGCTTCAAAAAATTTCACCGTTGCGGAATTAAGAAATGGTCTTTGGATGACGTGAAAAAGCCTGGCGACTATTTCTACGACGCGAGTTCACGCCGCGTTTTTCTCTGCTGGCCGGAAAATCCCGCGAAAACCTGCCAAAGCATTGAATTGGCCATGAAGGGGCACTGCGTAAACCACGGCGGAAAACATGATGTCATTTTTGACGGTTTGGCCTTCGCGTACTCCGCCTCTCACGGATTTGGAGGCGGAAACTGTGAGCGAATTACCATCCGAAACTGCGATATCTTTTATGTCGGCGGAGCGCATCAGTTCACGACAGAGAACGGAATTCCCGTTCGATTCGGAAACGGAATTGAATTTTGGTGTTCAGCTCGGGACTGTCTCGTGGAGAAAAACAGAATTTGGGAAATCTACGATGCGGCACTCACCAATCAGGGAAAAGGTACGGAAGAGAATGCCTCCAATGAAATTGGAATCACGTACCGGGAAAATGAGATCTGGAACAGTGAATACTCATTCGAGTACTGGAACAGCATGGGGGAAACGAGAGACATCCTCTTTGAGAAAAATATCTGTCGTGACGCGGGATTCGGCTGGGCGCACGGACAAAGACCTGATCCAAACGGCGCGCATCTCATGTTTTATCGAAATCGGGCTGAAACCTCAAATTTCGTCATTCGCGAAAATCGCTTTGAGAACTCTACCGAAGTCTGCCTCCGTATGGATAATGACTGGAGAGAGGCTTTGACTCTCGATAAAAACACGTATTCCCAGATTCCCGGGAAAAACCTCATCCGATTCTGTGTTCATCAGTACTTTGACGCGGCTTCCTTCACGAAATACCAGAAAGAACTGGGAATGGATGAAGGTTCTGCCTGCGTTAAAAGTGAAGAAAATCCCTGACGGAAACTCGATGGAATTTTACCGGAAAAATCCAGGAGGGAATGACACGTTCCGCATTTTGGGAAAATTTCCTCCCTCCCCCTTTACGCGGGACAAAAATCTGCTAAAATATGTTTTGTTCACGTCTGTGGTTGGTTAAACGGACGTAAGGTCAGCGTTTGCATAAGGAGAGAATCTACGATGCAGTATTCGCACGAAGTCGAAAATATGGTTTGTGTCGCCAAAGGCGTAAATCACGGACCTGCCCCGATTCCGGAAGAAGGAAAATGGGTCAAAGTTAAAGAGATTAAGGACGTTTCAGGTTTCACGCACGGTATTGGCTGGTGCGCACCGCAGCAGGGTGCCTGCAAACTGTCGCTGAATATTAAGGAAGGCATCATCGAAGAAGCCCTCGTTGAAACGATTGGCTGCTCCGGCATGACCCACTCGGCCGCCATGGCTTCTGAAATTCTTCCGGGCAAAACGATTCTCGAAGCCCTGAATACCGACCTCGTCTGCGACGCCATTAACACGGCTATGCGTGAACTCTTCCTCCAGATCGTCTACGGTCGAAGCCAGTCCGCTTTCTCCGATGACGGTCTCCCGGTTGGCGCTGGTCTGGAAGACCTTGGCAAAGGTCTCCGTTCCCAGGTCGGCACGATGTACGGCACCAAAGCCAAAGGCACTCGTTACCTTGAAATGGCTGAAGGTTACGTTCTGAAAATCGCTCTGGATGCCGATAATGAAGTAATCGGATACCAGTTTGTCCAGCTTGGCAAGATGATGGAAGCCATTAAAAAAGGCATGGACCCGAAAGAAGCTTTCGAGAAGAACATCGGTACTTACGGTCGTTTCGCCGACGCCGTCAAAACCATTGACCCGCGTATGGAGTAAGAGACGTTTCCACGTTTGATCCATGATTCATCTATTTTCGCACAATATCAGATAAAGGATACTAAAAATGCCGTTATTCGAAAGTTACGAACGCCGAATCGCTCAGATTCAGCCGATTCTCGATAAATATGGCTTCGCGAATGTGGAAGCCGCCAATGAATTCTGCCTTTCCAAAGGGGTTGATGTCCGCGCCATCGTTCACGGCATTCAGCCGATCGCCTTTGAAAACGCCGTTTGGGCGTATACTTTGGGCTGCGCCATCGCCATGAAGGAAAACTGCGTCAAAGCTGCCGACGCCGCCGAGAAAATCGGTGAAGGTCTCCAGGCGTTCTGCATTCCGGGTTCCGTCGCTGACCAGC
Source organism: Thermoguttaceae bacterium (assembly GCA_017408405.1). GTDB lineage: Bacteria > Planctomycetota > Planctomycetia > Pirellulales > Thermoguttaceae > RGIG3701. The sequence goes on along the minus strand of JAFQUP010000112.1, from coordinate 9,467 downwards.
GTAAAGTCGGTCTTGGCCACGGTAATCTTGGCGCGATGCTTCTCCGTGAGGAAACCGAATGCTTCTGCTTCCTGGCCGGTCATGAATCTTTCGCTGCCGCGGAAGGTGCCATCGGTATCGCCATGAAAGCCAATAAAGTCCGTCAGAAGCCGCTGCGCGTTATCCTGAACGGTCTTGGCAAAGATGCCGCCCAGGTCATCAGCCGTATCAATGGTTTCACTTATGTTCGCACTGAATACGATTACTATTCCGGCGATCTGAAGGAAACCTTCGTGAAGGCCTACTCCGATGGTCCGCGCGCTAAAGTCCGCTGCTACGGCTGCGACGACGTCAATGAAGGTGTTGCCGTCATGCGTCATGAAGCGGTTGACGTTTCCATTACCGGAAACTCCACCAACCCGACCCGTTTCCAGCACCCGGTCGCCGGCACATACAAAAAATGGGCGAATGAAAATGGCAAGAAGTACTTCTCCGTCGCTTCCGGCGGTGGTACTGGCCGTACCCTCCACCCCGACAATATGGCTGCCGGTCCCGCTTCCTACGGCATGACCGACACCATGGGCCGTATGCACTCCGACGCCCAGTTCGCGGGTTCTTCTTCCGTTCCGGCTCACGTCGAAATGATGGGCTTGATCGGTATGGGCAACAATCCGATGGTTGGCGCGACCGTCGCTTGTGCCGTGGCCGTTGAAGAAGCCATGAAATAAGCTTCTCCTTATCCGGGTTCAATTTTAACGGCAAACGGTTCATGTGCTTTTACGTTTGCTGTTGATTGAGACCTGATATTTCAATTTCCCTGAAACAGAATATGTTGTTCGGCATATTCTGTTTTTGCGTGAAATTTACGTTGCGTTTTTCCTGAATTCTTATTTTAATTCCCGCCTTTTTTTACGAAAGGAACCAGACCATGAAAAAGTTACTTGGACTTTCCGCTCTTGGTTTTGCTGTTGCTTTGACCGGTTGCATTCCGGAGAAGCTCGATTCTTCCTCTGAGGCCGCGAAGAGTGAGATTCATCGTGTGGACATTACTCCGAATCCCGCGTATCAGCCTTCGCTTCACGTTGTCCTTCCTGACTCCTGCCCTGTTCCGGACGGAATGACGGTTGAGGAAGCGACGGGAAAAGTTTTCCTGAATGTGCCGAACTTTGCTCCCTCCAACCCGGATGGCTCGCGTCAGTTTCCTGCTCAGCTTGGTGTTTTTGACAAAACGGGCAAATTTGAGCTTTTGATGGAATATCCGAATGATCCCGCGTCGGGCAAGGCTGGACCGATGGGGCTTGATTTTGGACCTGACGGCAATCTTTACGTTGCGGACAATCAGTTCTTTTCCAGTGATCCTGCCGGAAAATATCCGTCTCGCATTCTTCGCGTTGAAATGAAGGACGGAAAACCGACCGGGAAAGTGGAGACAGTCGTCACGGGCCTTCGATTGGCCAATGCTCTTTTGATTCACGACGGATTTGTCTACGTTAGCGACACGAATATTGATTTGGCGGGAAATCCTGGAAAATATGGTTTGGGGATCATCTGGAAATTTAAACTGGATGACATTCTCAACGCGAAAGAGCCGATGAAAGTTGATCCCACGGTGAAAGACGGGATTGCCGTTGACCCGAACGCATGGGTCGTCGGTGAAACGAAAAAAATCGGCCGTGGCGACAATTCCTCATTTGACGGCCTGACTTGGGCTTGGGGCGCTCTTTATTCCGGAAACTTCGGGGACGGCCAAATGTACCGCATTGAAACGAACGATGACGGAACCGCGAAAGTCACGACCGTCTTGGATGACGAAGCGTATCACTGCTGCGACGGGATTTTCTACGATGAAAAAACGGACAAAATCTACGTGAATGACAGCCAGGCGAATGCCATTCGCACGCTTTCACGTTCAGAAAATGGCGAGCACGTCGCGGGATGGCTTTGGGTCAATGACGATACGAATGGCGAAAATGGTCTCCTTGACCAGCCGGCGGAGTGCGCTGTCGTGGATGGCGTCCTTTACGTCGTCAATTTTGACTGGTCTTTCCCGGGCCTGAAAAATACGACGAGCTGCGACAAGCCGTACTCAATTTCCGCGATTAAGATCGGCACTCAGTCTGACGCGGAACTGGCGAACGCTGCTGCTCCGACCGTTGAAGAAGCCCCGGCGGAACTTCCGGCAGAGCTTCCGACCGTTGAAGGCGCTCCGGCCACAGATGCGGTCCCGGCAGAGCTTCCGGCAGTTGAATGATTTGAAAACAGACAGTCTGTCCGCGTCGGTTCAACCCCATCGGCGCGGGAGCTGATCCATGATTGAAGGACGGAATAGCAGGCGTTTTTCAAAACGTTTATCGTCCATTTCTTTTCGGAAAGGGAAATCAATGACAGCTTCTCAAAAAACGGCGGGAGCCGTAAAAATTCTTTCTCCGCAGAAAGTTCTCAACGCATACTATTTGGATACTCGCTGGCATCTTCTTGAAGTCGCGGCGATGCTCGACCGTTCGCAGCGGGCGCAGTTAGCCTACCCGGAAGACGAAACGATGGGAACGGATTTGCGCGCGGAGCTTCTTCGCCGTGCGTTGACTATTCTTGCGTCGGATTCTCCGGAACCTAATCGCGCGGAACGTCTTTTGACGCTTTTCACGGAATTGGATCCCAAAGAGCGTACCGAGGGGTAATTTTGAGAGAACGTTTTGAGAGTCGCCTATTTAGGGGAAAAAGCCCCGCTCTCTGAAAACAGGGAAAGGAATTTAATTCATGTTCATCATTCAGCCGCACTATCATGCCATCGCGCGAACGGCTCAGGACTACGAACGAATGGCTCAGTCCGGCGTTCTTTGCGTTGCGGAACCCGCGTTTTGGGCAGGTTTTGACCGTAAATATCCCGAGACGTTTATTGACTATTTTCGTCAGATTACGGAATTTGAGCCGACTCGTGCCGCCCAGTATGGAATTACGCATTACGCATGGGTTGCCGTGAATCCGAAGGAAGCGGAAAATCCCGAATTAAGCCGTATTGTGCTGGAGCATATGCCGGAATTTTTCAAAAAGCCGAATGTGCTTGGGGTTGGTGAGACGGGACTTCATCTTTCGAGTAAAAATGAATGCGACATTTTTGAGGAGCAGGTTCAGCTTGCTGTTGATTACGACCAGCTTCTCCTCATCCACACGCCGCATCTTCACGATAAACTTTACGGAACGAAGAAGATTCTTGAGATCCTGGCAGGTTTCAAAAAACTGAATCCGGATAAAGTCTGGATTGACCACGTGGAGGAACACACTATTCGTCCCATTCGTGAAAAAGGGTACTGGACGGGTTTTACTCTTTACCCGATTACGAAGTGTACGGCGGCACGAGCGTGTGATATGCTCGAAGTTTATGGTTGGGATCGGATGCTGATTAACTCTTCCGCGGACTGGGGACCGAGTGATCCGTTTACGCTTCAGGAAGCGGTTCTTGAGTTCCGGCGCCGCGGACATTCTGTTCAGGAAGCAACGGAAATTTTCTTCAATAATCCATGCCGTTATCTTGGGCAAAATCCGAAATTCAAGTTTAAACCAATCCGAATTGAAGAGGAATAAAAAAGTCGCGTTTTGGTGATTGGGGAAAGATTGAAGATTTGAGGCTCTGTTCATTTTGAGATGGACAGAGCCTCTTGATTTTGGACATTGATGAGAGTTTGGGGAGTTAGTGATTTTCAGGATTCGGGGGTTAAGTGCCAATGCTCGATCGCGTATTGCCATTCGGTCCATGCCGCGCAGATTTCGACCGCAATCCAGCAAATTTCCTCCCATTGTTCTTCAGAAAGCCGTGACCTCATGAGACTCCGTAAGCGGTAGCCATCAATAATTGGGATTCCATTTTCATTCCTTGGAGCTTGGAGAAAAAGCGCGAAAAAATCCTGCGATTTACCGGGTTCATGATTCCAGTCGCAAACATTCCGATTGATTCGGCAACGTCGAATCATCTTCTCTACCAGCTGTTCTTCTGTCAGCAGATTGTTTTCTTTCATTTTGGGGTTTCCTGGAGATTTTTGAGGAGTTGAGCGACGTAATGCCGAATTGTCCCAGGCATCCAGCTGCCGCTTAACGTCGAGTTTTATCTGTCGCACAAAATCACGATATGCCGCAGGGATTCCTTCTTCGCGAATTTCAGAAACTCCTTCACGGATTTCAGGGATTTGAGATTCTGGCTCAAGGTTTGTCTTACGATCAGAAAGAGCCGAAATTTCAGTTTGGCGAAGAGATGATTCAAAAGACCGTTTGTTTTTATTTTTATTTGAAACGGAATTTTTTTGAGGCTTTGTTCCTTTTGATGAGTCATTGGGCACGCGCAATTTTCCATAAAGCGCTTCCCCCTCTTTTCCCGCGTTATCCAGACACGACATTTCAGTTTCAGGCTGGGACTCGTGAACCATTAGATGAAATCGGATTCGATAGAGTTTGCCTTTGGGGTCGGTTCCGTAGATACTGTTAATTTCGTTTTTGAGTTCCTCAATAGAGGTAAAGCCGTCCGGAATTGCGTCGTCATCGGTCAAATTATCAATAGAAACTTCATCCACGGAATCAATCCAGACGGGACCAATTCCGGGGATAAAACTCTTTTGATTTGAATGAATCCTTAAACGCTTCCAATATCGCAGAGTTTGTGTTTTTTTGCCCGCGCGGATAGCGTCAAGGAATTTTTTTTTGAACATTAACATAGAAATGAATCGAATGGAAGATTACTCTTCGTCTTCGTCCTCATCCCAGTCGTCGTCCTCGTCGTCCCAGTCGTCGTCATCATCCTCGTCATCGTCCCAGTCGTCCTCATCCTCGTCATCCCAGTCTTCGTCGTCGTCATCATCCCAGTCGTCCTCGTCCTCGTCGTCCCAATCGTCCTCGTCGTCGTCAAATTCGTCGTCCCAGTCATCGTCATCCTCGTCATCCCAATCATCATCTTCATTGTCGTCGTACGAGTTACGGCCCATCATCTGGCATGGTGGAAGCGTAAAGGATTCTTTTGAGGAATTTTCGACAGTTGAATCAAAGCTGAATCCGTTTTCGGAAAACGACTTACGCATAGTATTCTCCTTAACTGTTTTTAGGGAAAAACAATATGAAAAAAATCAAAACTTGAAATACGCGACAAACGTTTTTTCAGATGACTAAACGCTTTTTCGGCACGTAGGCAACATTTCTTGCGCAAGTTTTCTGAAAAAAGGCTATTTTTAGTGAAATTTTGCCAAAAACCTTGAAAACAGATTGCGGCCAGAGCGTTTCGTTTGGCTTTTCTTCGTGTTCAATGGATTTTTGATTTGCCTTCACCGGAGTGGAAAGATTTGGGTGGGCTTTAACCCGTTATCTTGGAATCAGTTTTCCCGCTCCCTGTTTTCCTCCATATTGGGAGAGGTAAAATCAATCCGCGGCAGTTGAAGCAGACTTTTGAGTCCGAAAACTTCAAGGAATTTTTTGGTTGTTCGATAAAGTCTCGGGCGTCCCAGTTCCGTACTTCTTCCGGCAATACGGATCAGGTCCTTGCCCAAAAGCTGACGTAAAATTTCCATGCACGATTGAACTCCGCGGACTGCTTCAATTTCGGCCCGAGTCGCCGGCGTATTGAACGCTTCGCGGTAGGCGATAATGGCGAGCGTTTCCATTGCTGGTGGTGAAAGCCTGATTTCGGGATTTTCCTGATTTTCGACCCCTCCCAGGCGACAGAGCTGGCGCAGCCATGGGGTGAATTGCGGGCGTGTCCGAAGCTGAAAGCCTCGCGCGAACTCCAAAACACGGAATGCCGTATGCGACGCATCGTAAATCTGATTCAAGCGGGCAATTGCCTCTGAAATTTCGGCTGGATCCTCAACACTCAGGAATTGAGCCAAACGCCGTGCGTTTAGGGGTTCGCGAGTTAAAAAAAGGAGGGTTTCCAACGATTGAAGGAGCGGAGTCCGTACGAAAAATGATTCGTCGTGCCCTCCAGGTTCTTCCGAAAGGAAGGCTTCGGAATACCGCGCAAAATCATTTTCCGCTCTGTACCCTGAATCGAGGACGGAGGTGAAAGGGGAAGGAATGTCCCCCGCGAATACTGTTTGCCGATTCGGTGAGGAAGCGGTTAGGATTGAGCTGGTCCCTGCCTCCTTTTCAGAAGAGGAAAACGATGGGAAACCTCGACGGCGCGACTGATTTTTCAGGCGGACAGAACGTGAGCAGCGCGCTTTCAGGATGGGAATGAAAGAGGCACCGCGTTTTTTCATGAGCACTGATTCTCCGTCGGACCGGTTGGAGTGAGGGATTGGAAAAATTTCGCTTAAGGGAAATTTTGACGTTTCTATTTTTTTAGTATAGTCAAATTTTTTTATTCTGAAAAGGCGAAAACGCTGAAAATATTGTCTTTTTGGCTGATTTTGGGAAATTTTTTGGAATTTTCTCCGGAAATTTTTAATTTGAGATGTTCTTTGATGATTTTGCCGTTGAAAAAAGGGTATTCGAGGATTGGAACCAGTGAAAAATCTAGAGTATTTTATTGGTGCTGGAGATTTGAGGCGGCGCGATGCTTCCATGAGAAAAACAGTACGAGGAGGGAAATATCCTTTTTTCTATTAAAAACTTAAAAATGTTTTACTCATTTTTCTTAATTTTTCTTTTTTTTCTCTATCGGGTCTTGAAAAAAAGGAAAATTAGAGTATACTAAAAAGAGGTTGGTTAATGAAGGAGAGTTTTATGAAATCCTGCCCTTGCGTATTTAATTTTGTTTTTTGTTGCGGTCTGATCTTCAGTATCGTTTGTTGGTTTTCAGGTATTTCTGGCGCGTATGCCCAAGAAGCCTCGTCTTTTCATGCCGCTCCTGTTCAGCTTTCGGAAAATACCTGCCTGATCGCTCCGCATGAAAATTCCGTAGTGGTAGTGAGTCGCCTCTGGCTGATTCTGAAAGGTGACGTTCCGGAAGAGGTACTCCATAATGGGAAGCCGGTGAAGTGGGATAAGCATTTCGCAGAGGGAACGTACGTTGGCATTCTGCGTTTGGATTTGGGAATGCAGAATTTAAAAATTGGTGAACGCGAGTTTCAGTTCGTACTTGGGCGAAATGAAAAGGATCACGCGGGGCCAGAAGAGTGGCAGGTCTATCGTCTGCACAATATGAAACCTGGTCCGAATCCGTGCATGAGGTGTCACGAGAGCGAAAAGCAGGAGGATGGAAAAGCAAAAATTGGCGCGTTAATGAAACCGGCAGAGGCGTGCTTTAAGTGCCATATCATGGAAAAGATTGATGTCCAGCATTCCAATACGAAACTGTCGGGAGACTGGAAAGAAAAATGCAGTGATTGCCATTTCATTCATGCTTCACCGCATAAATATCTTCTTCGTCAGCAGCGGGAGACTTACCTTAAGGATCCCTCGATCGAAGAAGCACCTGAAAAATAGACTTTTTTAATTGTCTGAATCATTTGATAGAGCCGGAGTAATTTCCGGCTCTTTTTGGGGGCTTGAATGTTGACGTGAAGAAAATTCAGGCGGTCCGGTTTAGTCAATTTGGATTCTCAAACGTAAAATTTCCGCGAATCCTCCTGGTATCTTCACCAAAACCTCAAATCTTAGTGAGGAATTGGAGGCAGGGCCTTTCGTCTTTTAAATCATAAACGGTTGGGAGAAAAGGATTTCTCCGGAATCGTCCGCCGCGTACGCCTTCAAGCGCAGGTAGACGTACTTTTCGCGGTCCGCGTCGGTGAGGGTGAAGGAGATCTCTTCCGCCGTCCGCTCAAAAACGATGCCGGTCTTCGCGATGATCTGGAATTTTGCGGTCTTGTCCGTCTTCGCGGTGAGCGTCGTGCCGTCAAACCGGATCGAACGGAAACGCAGGATCCCTCAGCTTTTCGATCACGACCCGGCCCTTTCGCCGGAGGAACTCATGAAGCTGAATCCGCTTGTGGGTCCGTTCCTCCGCAACAACGGCTACATGGAGGAACCGGATGATCCGGCCAAAACACTGCCGGCCGCCGCACCGGAAAAGCCGTGAGCAGGCACTCCGCCAGCGTCTCAAATTCAGAATAAGGGAGGATGATCTTCAAATCGCCTCCCTCTCTTTTTTTATCCCTCCCCCCTTTCCTGCACATTTTCTCTGTGCTATAATGAAACTTGTGCGGACATTCTGCACATTGTGTGATTTAAAATTTTTCAACAGGAAAATTTCAAATGATTCCCCAAAAATATGACAGAATAAACGCCAATACCGTGCGGAAAGATAGTGTTGACGGCAAGCTCTACCTCCAATCCCATTGGGGCAGCGGTGTTCGATACACGGTCAGCAGTATTGTTCCTGAAGAACCTAAAGGAGGTGTATGATGCGGTATTTGTGGTTTTTTATCATTTTTATGGCGACCGCTGCACTTTCGGCTCAGGATCTGTCCAAGGAAACGGTTTATGCACCATTTTCTAATTTAGCTAAAACCAATTCCACGCTGGAAGAGGCCCACTGTCTCATTAATCTGGCTCTTTCGGACTTGAGGAAACTCATGGAGCTTCCTCATCGTCACCGTGTGTTAATAGATTGTGATTTTGATGACGAAACCTACTGTGATACGCTGGCTGACATGGATTTTTCCGGCTGGAAATTTCAGAATTGCCTGATCTCAGGTTTTGGACACCTGGAAAATCTGGATTTTACCGGAGCAGAATTTGACGGCGGGGAGTACCATCTGTATGGTAAAAATATCAACCTGGAGAATGCGGTTTTTAAAAATTGTGCAGTGGATATTGGCCCGCACTTTCTAGCAAGCAAAACATGGAAAGATCGTGCGACGGATACACTATGGCTCGTGTGGCTGAATTACAACAATAACGACGACTATCCGGATTTTTCCGGATTACATTTCAAGGGTATCGATGTAACTTCTCCCCGCATGGAAAATATGAGTTTTTCCGCTGCTGACTTTTCGTTCATTGGGTACATGAAGAAGGAACATCTCTGCAAAACGGCAAACTACAAACTCCGTTTTTTTAAAGATTGCCATTGGGGTGACGATCAGCTTCCGCATGACATGCGCGGCTGTTGTTTCGTTCGGTGCAAATTCTGGTATATCGGCATGAAGGATGTCGATTTTGAAGACGCGATGTTCATCGAATGTGAATTTGTAGAAAAAACCACAGACGCCCTTACCCTCGAACAGGTCAAAAGTACAGACTTTACCCTCGAACAGGTCAAAAGTACGTGGAACTACAAAACCGGTAATATGCACCTCTCCAAGTGGCCGAAGCATATCGAAAAAGCGTTAGAAGAAGAGGAAAAAGCGAAAGCGCAGGAGGAGAAAAAATAGTTTCCTCCCTTAATTTCCCCCACCCCCCGAAGGTCAGCGGCCCACGGCCTTCGGGGGGGCGGTTCAAACTCAAAACTGAAAGGAAAAAACATGACCCGCACACACTTCCGCGTTCAGGCCCGCTGGGGGAGCGGTGTGACCTATGCAATCGCCAGTATTAAATGATTTAAGGAAAGCTGTTATGGATAATAGTAG